>DAIQPV010000019.1:0-18571 GCA_036787145.1 Rhodospirillales bacterium | reverse complement strand
TCCTCGAGATCGGCGACGGCGTTTTCGAGGTCAAATCGACCAACGGCGATACGTTCCTTGGTGGCGAGGACTTCGACAAGCGCATTCTCGACTATCTCGCGGACGAGTTTAAGAAAGAGCAGGGCATCGACCTGCGCTCGGACCGGCTGGCCCTGCAGCGCCTGAAAGAGGCCGCGGAGAAGGCAAAGATCGAACTCAGCTCGACGATGCAGACCGAGGTGAACCTGCCGTTCATCACCGCCGATGCGGCCGGGCCGAAGCACCTGAACATCAAGCTGACACGGGCCAAGCTGGAAGCGCTGGTCGAGGACCTGATCGACAAGACCATCGCCCCCTGCCGCAACGCCCTGAAAGATGCCGGGCTGTCCGCGGCCGAAATCAACGAGGTGGTCCTGGTCGGCGGCATGACGCGGATGCCGAAGGTCATCGAGAAGGTCAAGCAGTTCTTCGGCCGCGAACCGCACAAGGGTGTCAATCCGGACGAGGTGGTTGCTATCGGTGCCGCCATCCAGGCGGGCGTGCTTAAGGGCGAGGTTAAGGACGTCCTGCTGCTCGACGTCACCCCCCTGTCACTCGGCATCGAGACGCTGGGCGGCGTCTTCACCCGGCTGATCGACCGCAACACGACCATCCCGACGCGCAAGGGCCAGACATTCTCCACCGCCGACGACAACCAGACGGCGGTGACCATTCGCGTCTTCCAGGGTGAACGCGAGATGGCGGCGGACAACAAGCTGCTCGGCCAGTTCGACTTGGTCGGAATTCCGCCAGCGCCGCGCGGCATGCCGCAGATCGAGGTGACCTTCGATATCGACGCCAACGGCATCGTCAATGTTCAGGCGAAGGACAAGGCCACCGGCAAGGAGCAGCAGATCCGCATCCAGGCCTCGGGCGGTTTGAACGACGCCGACATCCAGCGGATGGTAAAGGAAGCAGAACTGCACTCTGCCGACGACAAACGTCGCCGCGAGAAGGTCGAGGCGCGCAACCACGCCGACGCGATGATCCACTCCACCGAAAAGGACTTGAAGGAGTATGGCGACAAGATCGGCGCGGCCGACAAGGAGGCCATCGAACGGGCCGTCGCCGACCTGAAGGGTGTCCTCGACGGCGAGGATCCTTCGGCCATCCAGTCGAAGACGGAAGTCCTGGGTCAGGCCCGCATGAAACTGGGCGAGGCCATGTACCGCGCTTCACAGGGACAAGAGGCCGGTGGAGCAGCCGGCGGCGGCGGAGCATCGGGCGGCGGCGATCAGGGTGAAAAAGTGGTCGACGCCGAGTTCGAGGAAGTTGATCCCGAGCAGAACAAGAAGGCCAGCTAGCGAAAAAACCGGTTTGCGGGTTCCGGCATCGCTCTCGGTTCCGGAACCCGGACTGAACAAGGGTTCTCCTCGCCGTGGATGACGGATCGATGTCGAAGGAAGACTATTACCGCATTCTCGGCGTCGAGCGCGACGCAACCAAGGATGACCTGAAAAAGGCCTACCGCAAACTGGCCCTTCGCTATCATCCGGACCGGAATCCCGGAGACCGGGAAGCCGAGCGGCGGTTCAAGGATCTCAACGAGGCGTACGAGGTCCTCAAGGACGATCAGAAGCGCGCTGCCTACGATCGCTTCGGCCATGCCGCCTTCGAACATGGTTCCGGCGGGGACGGCGGTTTCGGCCCCGGCTTCGGGACCGGCTTTGCGGATATTTTCGAGGAGATGTTCGGCGACTTCGTCGGCGGTCGCCGCGGCGGCGGCCGGCAAAGCGGCCGGGGCTCCGATCTCCGCTACAACCTTGAAATCTCCCTGGAGCAGGCGTTTGCCGGCGCCAAGACGACGGTGCGCGTTCCCACGGGCGTAAAGTGCGATGCCTGTAAGGGGTCCGGCGCTGCCGGAGGTGCGGCACCGGAGACGTGCACGACCTGCCGGGGCGCCGGTCGGGTCCGCTCACAGTCGGGATTCTTCACCGTCGAGCGGACGTGTCCGTCCTGCGGCGGCTCCGGCCAGATGATCCGTGATCCCTGCCGGTCCTGTGGCGGGGCCGGGCGCGTGCAGCGGGAAAAGGCGCTCCAGGTCACGATTCCCGCCGGCGTCGAGGACAGCACCCGCATTCGGCTGGCGGGCGAAGGCGAAGCGGGGGTTCGCGGCGGGGCGCCGGGGGATCTTTACATCTTCGTCAGTGTCGCATCCCATCGCCTGTTCCGCCGCGACGGAGCGGACATCCATTGTCGTGTCCCCCTGCCGATGACCACAGCAGCACTCGGCGGCAGCATCGAGGTGCCGACCGTCAATGGCGAACGCGCGCGCATCAGCATTCCCTCGGGAACGCAGAGCGGCGAGACCTTCCGATTGCGTGGGAAGGGTATGACCATCCTGCGACACCAGGCGCGCGGCGACATGTACGTCGAGGCGGTCGTAGAAACGCCGGTGAACCTCAGCGACAAGCAGCGCAAGCTGCTCCAGGACTTCGCCGATGCCGGCACCGAAGAGAAGACCAGCCCCGAAAGCCACGGTTTCTTCGCCAAGGTGAAGGAGCTGTGGCAAGATCTGCGCGAGTAGTTCGATGCGGATCGGCATTATCGGCTGCGCGGGGCGAATGGGGCGGATGTTGCTTCGCACCGTGCTCGACTCGCCGGGCGCTCAGCTTGCCGGCGGCATCGAGCGCCCCGGTCACCCGGCGCTTGGCGACGATCTGGGCGTTCTCGCCGGTACTGAACCCATCGGGGTGACCGCTACCGATGATGCCGCCGCGCTATTCGAGACGTCGGATGTCGTCATCGATTTCTCTACGCCGGCGGCGAGCCTCGTGCATGCACCGCTGGCGGCTGTTCACCACACGGCGCTTGTCGTCGGCACCACCGGGCTCGCCGGCGACCATCGGGCGGCGCTGGCACAGGCCGCTCAGACCGCCCCGGTGGTCGTTGCGGCGAACATGAGCGTCGGGATCAACCTGCTGCTCGGTTTGACGCGACGCGTCGCCGAGGTGCTGGGGCCCGAGTACGATATCGAGATCGTCGAGATGCACCACCGGCACAAGGTGGACGCGCCGTCCGGCACTGCGCTGGCGCTGGGCGAGGCCGCCGCCGCCGGCCGCGGCACCGCGCTTGAGGACGCGGCGATACGGGTCCGCGATGGCCATACCGGGGCGCGGCCCGCCGGCGCCATCGGCTTTGCGACGCTGCGGGGAGGCGACGTGGTCGGCGAGCATACGGTGATCTTTGCCGGCGACGGCGAGAGGCTGGAACTGACGCACAAAGCGACGTCGCGATCCGTCTTCGCGACGGGCGCGGTTCGCGCCGCGCTGTGGTGCGAAGGGAGAGCGCCGGGCCTCTATACGATGCGTGACGTTCTGGGCCTCTGAGAGCATCGCGGCTTTCTTCACGGCACCGAGTTCAAGGTTGAATCCCCGCTGTCCGGATCGCACTTCGGCGTAAGGCGGACGCCGGCGCCTGCGCTCCATGTGGCGAACCCTTGTGCGGGTGCCGGGTTTTCGGCATGCTCGCCGCCTTTTCGTACTCGCAGTGGCCGGAATGAAAGTCGTACCCGATGTCAGGTGAACGCGTTTATCTCTACGATTCGACGCTGCGCGACGGCGCGCAGACGCAAGGTGTGGACTTCAGCGTCGCTGACAAGGCGGCGATTGCGCGCGCGCTCGACGGCATCGGCATTGACTACATCGAGGGCGGCTGGCCCGGCGCCAACCCCACCGACACCACCTTCTTCGCCGATCCGCCGCAGCTTCACCGGGCGCGGCTGTCCGCCTTCGGCATGACCCGGCGCTCGGGCCGCAGCGCCGCCAACGATCCCGGCCTCGCGGCGCTGCTCGACTCGCGGGCCGGCGTCATCTGCATGGTCGGCAAGAGCTGGGACTACCAGGTGACCGACGCGCTCGGCATCGAGCTCGACGAGAACATCGCCATGATCGCGGACAGTGTGCGGCTCGCCGCCAGCCGCTCCGAGGAGGTGATGTTCGATGCCGAGCACTTCTTCGACGGCTTCAAGGCCAACCCTGAATACGCCCTGCGCTGCGTGCGCGCCGCGTATGAGGCCGGCGCACGCTGGATCGTGCTGTGCGATACCAACGGCGGCACCTTGCCGCACGAGGTGTTCGACATCGTGGGCCAGGTGGCGGCGGTGGTGCCGGGTGACCACCTCGGCATCCACTGCCACAACGATACCGGCAACGCCGTCGCCAACAGCCTGATGGCGGTCCACGCCGGCGCTCGTCAGGTGCAGGGCACGCTGAACGGCCTCGGCGAGCGCTGCGGCAATGCCGACCTCATCGCCATCGCGCCCACGCTGGCGCTGAAGATGGGGCATTCGCTGGGGATGAACTCGGTCGATCTGACGCGGCTCACCCACGTCTCGCGGCTGCTCGACGAGCGGCTGAACCGGGCGCCGATCCGCAACGCCCCCTACGTCGGCGAGAGTGCGTTTGCCCACAAGGGCGGCCTGCACGTGGCGGCGGTGGAGAAGGATCCGCGCTGCTACGAGCACGTGGTGCCGGAGCTGGTCGGCAACCACCGGCGCATCGTCATCTCCGACCAGGCCGGCCGCTCCAACATCCTGGCGCGCTTCCGCGACATCGGCCTCGATATCGACGCCAGCGACCCGAAGGTGAACCGGCTTCTGGAGACGGTGAAGTCGCGTGAGTTCGACGGCTATGCCTACGACGGCGCCGAGGCCAGCTTCGAGATCCTGGCGCGCCAGGCAATGGAGGGCCTGCCGGAATACTTCCGCTGCTCCTCCTTCCGGGTGATCGACGAGCGGCGGTGGAACGCCAGGGGCGACCTCGTCACGCTGTCCGAGGCGACGGTGAAGATGGAGGTGGGCGGCCGCCCCTACATGACGGTGGAGGAGGGCAACGGCCCGGTGAACGCGCTGGACGCAGCCCTGCGCAAGGTGCTGCTGCCGGTCTACCCGCAGCTCGCGAACGTCCGCCTCATCGACTACAAGGTGCGCATCCTCACCCCCGGCGACGGCACCCGCGCGGTCACCCGGGTGATGATCGAGTCGGCGGCGGACGGCGAGCACTGGTCCACAGTCGGCGTCTCCACCAACATCATCGATGCCTCCTTCCGGGCGCTGCATGACAGCATCGTCTACCGGCTGTTCCGCGAGGGCGCGATGGCCGGCGGGGAAGTGACCAGCGTCGAGGTGGCCGTCAGCGCCTGAGAGCGGCCGACCGCCCGGGCAGGCCCGGTGTCTGGCACGGATCGCAGCCGTCCGGACGCCGCCGCCGGCGAGGACGGCAGCCTGGTCGTCGTCCTCGTCGAGCCGCAGCTTCCCGAGAACATCGGCATGGTGGCGCGCGCCATGCTCAACTGCGGGCTCGACCGCCTTCGCCTGGTGCGCCCGCGCGAGACCTGGCCGAACGACAAGGCGGTAGCAGCGGCCTCCGGCGCCGACCGGGTGCTCGACAAGGCCCGGCTGTATCCCTCGACGGCCGCCGCGGTCACCGATCTGCATTTCGTCTGCGCGACGACGGCGCGTCCCCGCTATATGACAAAGCAAGTGCTGACCCCGCGAAGCGCTGCTTCGGAGATGCGGGCGCGGGCCGCGGCGGGCCAGTCGGTCGGCGTGGTGTTCGGGCGCGAGGCGAGCGGGCTCGACAACGACGACATCGCGCTCGCCCAGGCGATCGTCACCGTGCCGCTCAATCCCGGCTTCAGCTCGCTCAACCTCGGCATGGCGGTGCTGCTGCTCGGATACGAGTGGTTCACCTCCAGCGCGGCCGTCGCCCCTACCGAGCTGATGATGCCGGAAGAGACCCGGCCCGCGACGCAGGCCGAACTGCACGGCTTCTACGAGCACATCGAGGGGGAACTCGATCAGTGCGGCTTTCTGCGCAATATCGCAAAGCGCCCGAGCATGGTCCGAAACCTGCGCAACCTGTTCGGCCGCGCCAGCCTGACGCAGCAGGAGGTGCGCACGCTGCGCGGCATCGTCACCTGCCTGGTGGAGGCAAGGCATGCCAAGCGGTGAGAGCGCGGGGTCGCCCAAGATTAACTGGCGCGGACCTCTTCCGGCGTCATGGTGGCGAGGCTGAGCGCGTGCACCCGGCCGGCCAGTTCTTCAGCCAGAACCTGATGGACGAGGCGCTGGCGTTCGATGCGCGACAGTCCGGCGAACGCAGCGCTGCAGATTTCGACGCGAAAGTGCGTCTCGCCTTCCGGCCGGGCGCCGGCATGCCCGGCGTGCCGGTGCGATTCATCCACGACGACAAGACGGACGGGCGCCAGCGCCTCGGTGATCTTCGCTGTGATGCGGTCGGCGACGCTGCTCATCTGTGGCCCTGATTGCTCCGGAAAAACGAAGGCCTTGTGCTGCGTTTCGTGCCGGTGGTCAAGTGCCGCACATCCATTGAACTGGAATTCGGAACGGGACGCTATGGCGAACACCCTGGGATCCGGGCGGGCGGTCCTGCTTCTCGGCCTCGTCATCCTGCTGTGGGGGGTCAACTGGCCGATCATGAAGGAGGGGCTGCACTACCTGCCGCCGCTGTGGTTCGCCTTCGCCCGCGTGGTGCTGGGCGCACTCGCCCTGGCAGCCCTGCTCTCGGTCCGCGGCAACCTGCGACGCCCGCCGCGCGCGGACCTGCCGGTGCTGCTGTCGGTGGGGCTTCTCCAGATCGGCGCATTTCTGGCACTGACTCACATCGCGCTGCTGTACGTGGAAGCCGGCCGCTCGGCGATCCTGGCCTACACCACGCCGCTGTGGGTGGTGCCCCTGGCGGCGCTGATGCTGGGCGAACGCATCGCACCGGCCCGGCTGGCGGCGATGGCCTGCGGCCTCGCCGGGCTTGCCGTCCTGTTCAATCCGCTGGCTGTGGATTACGGCGATCGCGCGGCGCTGATCGGCAACGGCATGCTGATCGCGAGCGCCGTGCTGTGGGCATTGACGATCGTTCATGTCCGCGGGCATCGCTGGCAGGCGAGCCCGCTCGACCTGATGCCCTGGCAACTGCTGCTGGGGGCGGGCGTGCTGCTGCCGCTTGCGCTGATCATCGAGCCTCACCCCGATATCAAGTGGGGATGGCCGCTGGCCGTGGTGCTCGCCTACAACGGGCCTCTCGCCACCGCCTTCTGTTTCTGGGCGTTCGTGACCGTCAACCGCAGCTTACAGGCGACGACCACGTCGCTGGGGTCGCTCGGCGTGCCCGTGGTCGGCATGCTTGCAGCGGCGATCGCTCTGGGCGAGCCGCTGACCGCGGCGAAACTGCTCGGCCTCGGCCTGATACTGGGCGGCGTCGTTCTGCTCAGCATCACTGCCGCGCGCGACCGCCCGCCGTCAGCGGCTGCCCGGCCGTAGTCCGACGATCAGGCCAGTAGCGCTGCCAAAGCGATGGCTATGGCTTCGACGTCGGACGCCGCCTCGCAGGTCGGGGAGCGGGTCAGCAACGCCGTCTGGTGGCGGATGGCCTCGCGCACCTTGGGGTCGCGGCGGACGACCCCCAGCAGCGGCGGCGAGAGCCTCAGAAATGAGGTGCAGGCGCGGTGGAGCGCGGCGTAGGTCTTCTCGCCGCTCCGCAGCGACGACGCCATGTTGATGACGATCTGCATCTCGGCGGGCGAGCCTTCGAGCTGCGCCAGCTTCATGAAGGCGTAGGCGTCGGTGAGTGCCGTCGGCTCGTCGGTTGTGACGACGATGCAGATGCCGGCGTGACTGCACAACTGCCGGACGGTCTGATCGACGCCGGCGCCGATGTCGAGGATCACGTCATCGTAGCGCGAGGCTATCGCACCCAACTGTTCGGCGAGGCCACCGAGCAGCGCCGGCGACAGGGCGGCGAGCCGCCCGCAGCCCGAGCGACCGGCAACGATGTCGAAACCGCCCGCCTCGTACGGGGCCACCGCCTGCGCCAGCGTCAGCCGGCCGGCGAGCACCGTCCCCAGGTCCTGGCTGGGCATCAGCCCGAGCTGGATGTCCACGTTCGCCAGGCCGAGATCGCCGTCGAACAGCAGAGTCCTGCGCCCGCTGCGCGCGAGCGCATGGGCAAGAGTGATCGCAAGCCATGTCTTGCCGACCCCTCCCTTGCCCGAAGCGACAGCAAGCAGGTTGCGGGGGCGAGCCGCCACCTCATTATGCAGGGAGAGGGGCCGGGCTGGGGTCATCGGCGGGCCTTTCTGGGACCGGGTGCGGGTGCGGAAGCGACGGCTGGCGCCTTGGCAGGAGTCATCGACAGGATCAAGCGGGCAAGCGAGCCTTCATTCACCGCCGCAGGCCGATCGGCGGCATGCGGGCTAACGCTGGCTCCGGCGAACGCGAGCCTGCCGTCGGCAGCAGCGGCAACAAGACCGCCGAGTCTTCGGCTGACGTCGATGCGCGTGGCGATGAGTCGCCGGCAGCCGATACGGGCGAAGGCGGATGCGACATCTCCGGCTTCGGCCGGATCGATCCCGGCAGGAAGGACGAGGATCGGTTCGGCATTGGAGGCCTCGATCTGCTGTTTCAGGACCTGCATCTCCTCGCGGCTGAACGGGCAGCATCCGGCGGTGTCGATGACCGCCGTCGTCCCCCCCGCGGCCGCGGCCGCGATGTCGCCGAGGCCGGCGTCGCCTTCGATCCGGGCCAGCGGCAGCCCAAGAATCCGGGTGAATGCCTCCAGCTGCTCGAAACCGCCGGCGCGCCGCGTATCACAGGAAGCGGCCACCGTCGGGCGGTCGAGCCGGTGGGCATCGACGATGAGCTTGGCCGCCGTCAGCGTCTTGCCGACACCAGCCGGCCCGACCAGCATCATGGGCCGCCCGCAAGGCCGGTCGGCAAGCGGCTGAAATGTCAGCGTCGCGCCAAGTGCCGCGGCGAGTGCAGCGCCCGCTTCCTGCAAGTGCGGAGCCGCCGCCCGCAACAGGCGATCGCCGAGGGACGACGGGATGCCATGCCAGAGCAGCGCGGCTCGCAGGGTGTCGCAGCCTGCCTCCGGCGAGGCCGGTGCTTCGCTCGCCGGTTCGAACGCCTGGAAGTCGTCGTCGGAATCGCCCGCTGCCGCCACGTCGATAGCCGCGACGAGACGGGCTCCGCCGCGGCCGCTCTCGGTCGACAGGATGATGGCATCCT
Source organism: Rhodospirillales bacterium (assembly GCA_036787145.1). Classification (GTDB taxonomy): domain Bacteria; phylum Pseudomonadota; class Alphaproteobacteria; order Rhodospirillales; family Defluviicoccaceae; genus Defluviicoccus. The sequence continues at coordinate 9,528 of DAIQPV010000019.1, read as the reverse complement.
CGCCGAGCTCGGCCCGGACCTGCCGCAGGGCCTGGGCGATGGTCGGCGCGGTGAACGTCCTCAGTCGCATGGGGGCTCGCTAAGCGACCCGGCCGAGCGTCTTGATCCGGGCCTTGGGCGAAATCTCGCTTTGCGAGATCACCACCGAAGAGGGCCGGAAGCGTTCGACGATCGACCGGACATAAGGCCGGATCACGGGGCTCGTCAGCAGCACCGGCGCCTCGCCGACCTGGGCCTGACGCTCGTAGGCGCCACGGATGGCGCCAATGAACTGCTGCATTTTGGTCGGGGCCAGCGCCAGCTGGCGATCGTCTCCCGATCCCGCCAGCGATTCGGCGAACGCCTGTTCCCATTCCGGCGCCAGCGTCAGCAGCGGAATGAAGCCGGCGTCGTTGGTGCACATGTCGCTGATCTGCCGCGCCAGACGCGCCCGCACATGCTCGGTGATCTGCTGCGCGTTGCGGGTGTGGCCGCAGGCTTCCGAGATGCCTTCCAGGATCGTCGGCAGGTCGCGGATGGAAATGCGCTCGGCCAGCAGGTTCTGCAGAACACGCTGCACCGCGCCGTAGGAGACCTGCGCCGGGATCAGGTCGGCGACGAGCTTTTGCTGGTCCTTGTCCAGCTCGTCGATCAGCTTGCGCGTTTCGGCGTAGGACAGCAGCGTCGCCATCTGGTCCTTGACCACTTCGGTCAGGTGCGTCGTCACCACCGTGGCGGGTTCGACCACCGTCAGGCCGCGGAACAGCGCCTGCTCCCGATTTGCCGGATCGACCCACATCGCGGCGAGCCCGAACGTGGGCTCCCGGGTCCGCTCGCCGGGAAGATCGATCTCGTCGCCGCGCGGATCGATCGCCAGCAGCATCGACGGCCGCACCTCGCCGCGGCCGGCCTCGATCTCCTTGACGAAGATGACATAGGCGTTCGCCGCCAGCTGCATGTTGTCCTGAATGCGCACGCTCGGCATGACGAAGCCGAATTCGGCGGCAAGCTGCCGGCGCAACGCCTTCACCTGATCGGTCAGCCGCGGACCCTCGCTGCCGCCGCCAACCAGCGCCAGCAGCCCATAGCCCAGCTCCAGGCGAACCTCGTCCATGCGCAGCGCGCTGGTGATGGGTTCCTCCGCGACGGGCTGCGGCTCGGCGCTTCCGCTTGCCTGTTCCGAGGCCGGCGGCACCTGGCCGCGGCGCCAGGTGCTCCAGCACAGGCCGCCGCTCACCACTGCCAGCAGCACGAACGGCAGCATCGGAATGCCGGGCAACATCGCCAATAGAAGAAGCAGGGCGGCGCTCATGCCGAGCACCTTGGCGTTACCGGCGAGCTGGCCGAACAGCGCCTTTTCCGTTTTGCCGCTGAGGCCGGCCTTGGTGACGATGATACCGGCGGCGGTCGAGACGATCAGGGCCGGCACCTGGGTGACCAGCCCGTCGCCGACCGTCAGACGGGAATAGGCGTCGGCAGCATCGAGGAACGGCATGCCGCGTTCGCCCACGCCGATGACGATGCCGGCGATCAGGTTGATAAAGGTGATCATCAGGCCGGCGACAGCGTCGCCGCGGACGAATTTGGACGCGCCGTCCATCGAGCCGAAGAAGCTGCTTTCCTCCTCCAGCGCCCGGCGGCGGACCCGCGCCTCGTCCTCGCTGATCAGGCCGGCGGAAAGATCGGCATCGATCGCCATCTGCTTGCCGGGCATCGCGTCCAGGGTGAAGCGGGCGGACACTTCGGCGATACGCCCGGAGCCCTTGGTGATGACCACGAAGTTTACGATCATCAGGATGGCGAAGACGATGACGCCGATGACGAAATTGCCGCTCATGACGAAGCCGCCGAACGCTTCGATGACGTGACCGGCGGCGTCCGGCCCCTCGTGGCCATGCGCCAGGATCAGGCGCGTCGAGGCAAGGTTGAGGGCGAGGCGAACCATCGTCGCCAGCAGCAGGACGGTCGGGAACGCGTTGAACTCCAGCGGCTTCTCGGCGAACAGCGCGGTCAGCAGGATCAGAACCGACAGCGTGACGGAAAAGGCCAGGCAGATATCGAGCAGCCACTGCGGCAGCGGCAGGATGAGCACCACGAGAATGGCGACGACACCCACCGCCAGCAGGATGTCGCCGTGCCGGCCGGCCTGTGCAAGCCGGCCCCCAATCCGGCCACCGAGCAGGCCGCCAAGATCGAAGCCCAGAGCGGGAGTGCTGCCTGAACTGCTGCCTGCAGCCACGGCCTTGCTCATGCTCCGACGAGCCCGGCGTCGGCGCGGAGGCCGGCGGCAGGAACGTCGACACCCTCGTCGATGTACTGCTTGAGCTTGTTGCGCAGCGTGCGGATGGAGATGCCGAGGATGGTGGCGGCGTGCGTGCGGTTGCCGAAGCAGTGGCGCAGGGTATCGATGATCAGATCCCGCTCCACGTCGGCGACGGTGCGACCCACCAACGAAGCAGCACCATCGCCTTCGCCGAGGCTGGTCCGGCGAGGACCGCCGGACAGGAGAATGGCGTCGGCTTCGATGTAGGAACCGGCCGCAAGCAGGACAGCGCGGTGGATGGCGTTTTCCAGCTCCCGGACATTTCCAGGCCAGGAATGGGCCTGAAGTGCCGCCAGCGCTTCGTCGGAGAGCGGCCGGAAGGGCAGCGCATTGGCGGACGCGTACTTCCCGGCAAAGTGTCGGGCCAGCACCGCAATGTCCTGAGGCCGTTCCGCGAGCGCCGGGATCGCCAGCGTCATCACGTTCAGGCGGAACCACAGGTCTGCCCGGAAACGGCCCGCCGCGACTTCCGTTTCCATGTCCCGGTTCGACGTCGCAAGAATGCGCACGTTGATCTTGACCGGCCGGCTGCCACCCACCCGGTCGATCTCCCGCTCCTGGATTGCGCGCAGCAATTTTGCCTGCAGCCGGATGTCCATCTCGCTGATCTCGTCGAGCAGCAGGGTGCCGCCGTCGGCTTCCTCGAAGCGGCCGATCCGGCGGGCCACCGCGCCGGTAAAGGCCCCCTTCTCGTGGCCGAACAACTCGCTTTCCAGCAACGCTTCGGGAATGGCGGCGCAGTTGACAGCGACGAAGCGGGCCGCGGCCCGCCGGCTCTTGGCGTGGACGAAGCGCGCCAGCAGCTCTTTGCCGGCGCCCGACGCTCCGACGATCAGCAGGCCGGCGTCACTCGCGGCGACCCGCTCGGCCACCGCCAGCAACTGCCGCGTGCGCGGATCCGCATGAATGATGGCGTGGCTTTCCTGCGCTACCGTCGCGAGGATCGCGCCGATCAGTTCGGGATCGGGCGGCAGCGGCAGGTATTCGCGAGCACCGGCCCGGATCGCGGCCACCGCGGCGCGGGTGTCGTTGCCGACGCCGCAGGCGACCACCGGCACCGAAATCCGCTCGGCACCGAGCTGGTCGAGGAACGCCGGCACGTCCAGGCCGACATCTGCCAGCACCAGATCGGCGCCCTCCCCCGCGCGCAGCGAGCGCAGGCCGCCGTTGATGTCTTCGGCATGGAGCACCTTGGCGCCGCGGCCAATGGCGATGCGACTGGCGGTTCCGAGTGGGCCGGCGAGGCTGCCGAGGATCAGCAGGCGCATGGACAAAATCTCCTATCCGGCTCAAGGCTTGAAGTACTGCACGCGCTTTCCCGGCGGCAGCACGCTGTTGAGCAGAAGCTCCAGCCGGCGCGGGTTTTCCTGCCGGCTGATCGAAACGACACCCATCAGGAACATCAGGCAGACCATCTCTTCGTCGTCGGCCCAACGCTCCAGCTTCACCGCCAGCGGCGAGCAGATCATGTTGGCGGTTACCGCACCGTAAAACGTCGTCAGCAGGGCGACCGCCATGCTGGGGCCGATGCGCTGCGGGTCGCTCAGCTGCCCCAGCATCTGCACCAGTCCAATCAGCGTCCCGATCAGGCCCATCGCCGGCGCGTAGTCCGCGGCCCGGCGGAGAACCGCCGCACTGCGCCGCAGCCGCTCCGGCGTCGCCAGCACGTCGTGGCGCAGCACCGCTTCCAGTTCGGCCTCGCCGGCGCCGTCGGCGGCCATCGCCAGGGCCTTGCGCAGGAAGGGCGACCGCACTTCCGATGCCGCCAGTTCTTCGAGGTGGAGCAGTCCATAGCGCCGCGCATCGTCGGCAAGTTCAAGCGCCCGCACGGCCGCACCGCGCGGATCCGGTGCGGAGTCCAGCATGGTTGCCGCGACGCAGCCGAGCGTCGCCTTCACGTCGCGTAACGAGAAGCAGATGGTGACGGCGGCGAGAGTGCCACCGAAGACGATCAGCACGGAGGGAAGATCGATGAACGACCGCGCGGAGCCCCCGAAGATGATCGCGGCCACCAGCACGAGGCAGCCAGCGGCCAGACCGAAGAACGCGCCGCTCCCCGAGGTCCGGCCGGCGGAACCGTGCCGTCTTGCGGGCGATCGACGATGGGCGGCGTCGGCGAACATGCTCAGATCCTCACCCGCGATCGCCCTTGACGATCTCCGTCATGGTGACGCCGAGGCGTTCTTCCACGACCACCACCTCGCCGCGCGCCACGAGCCGGTTGTTCACATAGATGTCGATGGCCTCGCCGACCCGCCGGTCGAGCTCCACCACGGCACCGCGGCCCAGCTTGAGGAGCTGGCTGACTTCCATCGTGGCGCGGCCGAGCACCGCCGAGACCTGCACCGGAATGTCGTAAACGGCTTCCAGATCCTGGGCGGTCCGGATCGCGTCGGCCGAGTCCACCGCTGCCACGGCTCGGCCTGAGCTCGGGTCCTGCTCGTTCAATGACCGCAGATTGAAATCGGATTCATTCGCCACCGGCTATCTCCTCTGCCCTCTCGGTCCTCGGCGCCGCCTCCGTCAAGGCGGCGGCTCCGAGCGACCGTTCAATCACCTCGACGATTGCGCGCGTCATCGCCAGGCGGTCGCGCAACAGACCTCCATTCCGCCATTCGATGCGGCAATCCCCCGGCGGAACGCCGTCGCCGGCCAAGACCCGCAGCCGGTCCTCCGCGCCGCACTCCCTCGCCGCCATCAGCAAGGCGGGGAGCAATTCCTGGTGCAGTTCAGGCGCGATGCGGACGGTAAGCATCGGCTCGACGGTCAGCTCGGTCAGGACTGCGCGCACCGTTTCCTCGATTTCGGGGGCGCCATTTTCCCGCCACAGCCGCGGCATCATTTTCCGGACGATCGCAGTAGCAACCAACACGGCCTCGGTGACGGCCGTCTGCGCCGATTCCGCGGCACCGTCCAGCACGGCGCCCACCTGCGAAGCGATGGTTTCAAGGGCCCGCTGGCGAAGCCGTTCCGCCTCCCGACGAGCCTCCTCGGCGCCCACGGCCTCTGCACGACCGCGCGCCAATCCTTCGGCGCGGGCCTGCTCCACGTCCTGGGAGGTAAAGGTGCGCTCGGCGGCATGCCCGGCCGGACGACCCAGGTCCCTGGCGCCCCCCAGGCCCTCGAAGCTCCGATCGAAGCGAAAGCGTCGAATGTGGGCTGCTTCGGCCATCTCAATACACCATCTCGTCGGCGGCGCCGCTGCCGCTCAGGACGATCTCGTTGGCGTCGGCCAGCGCCTTCGCCGTCGCCACGATCTGACCCTGGGCCTCGTCGACATCGCGAAGCCGCACCGGCCCCATGGCGGCGATGTCTTCCTGCAGCATCTTCCCCGCCCGCTGAGACATGTTTTTCAGGAACATCGACTTCAGCGCGTCCGAAGCGCCCTTCAAGGCAACCTGCAACTGCTCCTTCGGCACCTGGCGCATGAGCACCTGGACACCGGCGGAGTCGAGCCGCTGCAAATCTTCGAAGGTGAACATCAACTGCTTGATCCGCGACGCGGAGTCCTGATTGCGCTCTTCAAGCGCCGTCATGAACCGCGCTTCCGTATTGCGGTCGAAGTTATTGAAGATCTCCGCAACCAGTTCATGGGCATCGCCGCGATGGGTCCGCGCCAGATTGGTCATGAATTCGGTGCGAAGTGTCCGCTCCACCTGCTCAAGGATTTCCTTTTGCACCGTCTCCATGCGCAGCATCCGCATGACCACTTCCAGCGCAAAATTCTCCGGCAGCAGCGAAAGGACGCGGGCACCATGCCCCGCCTTGATCTTGGAAAGGACGACGGCGACCGTCTGCGGATACTCGTTCTTCAGGTAGTTGGCGAGGACCGCTTCGTTCACGTTTCCCAACTTGTCCCACATCGTCCGTCCGGAGGGACCGCGAATTTCTTCCATGATCTGGCGCACCCGGTCGCCGTCCAGGATCTTGGAAAGGAGTCGCTCGGTGGACTCATAGGTGCCGACCAGGGCTCCCGTGCTGGAAATGTGCCGGCCGAAGTCGAGCAGCAGCTCCTCCACCGACCCCGCATCGATTGTACCCAAATGAGCCATTTCTTGCGAGAGCGTGCGGATCTCTTCCTCGTCCATCATCTGCAGCAGCTTGCCGGCCTGGGTATCGCCGATCGCCAGCATGAAGATGGCTGCCTTTTCGGGGCCGCTGACGCCCCGCGCCTCATCCAGGGATCGCACCATCTCTTCCCTCATCGCTCGGAGTGCATCCAACTGCGCAGGATCGCCAGCGATTCCTCGGGATGCTTTTCGACGATCTCTGACACGCGCTTGACGGACGACGCCTTGACCCGGCCTTCGACCCGGCTGATATCGATCATCTCCTCCAGCCCGCTCTCGCTTTCCGCAGCGGGCCCCGTCAGCGCCGGGTTTACGGGAGGTGCCGTGAGCAGATCGGGCTGCGGGGGGAGCGGCGGGAGCGCAACGGCGTCGATCACCCTGGCAACGACCGGCCGAACGACCAGCAGCAGGGCGAGGACCGCCAGCAGCAGCAGCGCGCCGTATTCCGCGAGCTTGAACAGATCCTGTTTTTCCAGGCCGAGGAAGCTTTCCGACGCAGGCACTTCCGGAACGTCCGCATCCGCAAAGCGCATGCTCACCACCTCCACCTTGTCGCCGCGCTCCGCGTTGTAGCCAACGGCGCTACGGATCAGCGTCGTCAACTGCTGCAGTTCTTCTGCGCTGCGCGGCTGGTAGGTTTTCTGCCCCTGGTCGTCGGTGACCGTCATCCCGTCGACCAGCACGGCGACGGAAAGGTGCTTGACCACACCCGCTTCGCGAACGTGATTGATGACCTTCTTGGAGATCTCGTAGTTGACCGTCTCCTCGCTCCGCTTCTCGGCGTTCAGCTCGGAGGCAGCCGCCTGCGGCGATGACTGGGATCCGTCCGGCAGGTTTGTTGCAACGCTGACGGCGGACGCCCCGCCGACCTGGCGGTTGCTGCTGTTCTGGTCCACTGTCTGCGTCGATCGTACCACTTGGCCTTCGGGATCGAAGATCTCCTCGCTGCTGTCGATCCGATCGAAATCCATTTCAACCGACACTTCGGCCCTGACCTTGCCGGCCCCGACGGTGCGCTCGACGAGTTGCTCGACCGTGTGCGACAGATGGGCCTCCAGGCTCCGCCGCCGCAGATCGGCCTTCCCCGCGGCGCTGCTCACCGGATCGCCGCCCTCGTGTCCCTCGCTCAGCAGCGTTCCCATGTTGTCAACGATGGAGATACGGCCGGCCGTCAGAGAGGGAACCGCCGACGCGATGAGCTGCTGGATCGCGGCGACCTGGGTCGGCGTCAGGCGATTGCGGCCGCGCATCTGCAGCAGAACCGATGCGCTCGCCTGCGGCTTCTCACGGCTGAACAACTCCCGCTGCGGCAGGACCAGGTGGACACGCGCCGCCTTGACGTCCGCGATGCCGCGAATGGTCCGCGACAGTTCGCCTTCGAGGGCGCGGACGAGATTGATGTTCTGCTGAAAATTGGTGCTGCCGAGCGCGTTCGAGCCGTCGAAGATCTCGTAGCCGATCGAGCCACCGGACGGAAGTCCCTGCTCCGCCAGGGTCATCCGCGTGCGCGCCACCTGATCGGCCGCAACGAGAATGGCGGAGCCGCCGGCACTCAGTTGATAAGGGACGCGAGCGGCGTCGAGCTGTGCCGTGATCTTTGCCGCTTCGCTGATGTCCAGATCGCCGAACAGCAGCGCCATCGGCGGCTGGGCGGCGCGGGCGATCATCCAGACGAAAAAGCCGGCCAGCAACAAGGCGACCCCGCCCAGCACGGCCAGCCGGACCGGACCGAGAGTGCGAACGAAGACGCGCAACGACTCCATGGTCTCTTCCCGCCCAGGCGGCCGGCATGCGCCGGACCGCGTCGGAAGCGACCCTAGAGCGACAGGGTGAACGCGAGGTTAACGCGCCACCCAAACGTGGCCCATCTTACCGCTTGATGCGGACCAACTCGTCGAGCATCTCGTCGGCAGTGCTGATGATCCGGGTGGCGGCGGAATAGGCGCGCTGGACCACGATCATGTTGGTGAATTCCTGGCCGATATCGACGGTGGACGCCTCAAGCGAGGATTGGACGATCTGCCCGGCCGGTCCGTTGTCGGCGGTGCGGAGTGTCGGGTTGCCGGACGCCTCGGTGGTCGCCCAGACGTTGCCGCTCTTCGCCTCCAGCCCGTCGGCGTTGACGAACGTGACCAGCGGGAGACGGTAGATCGGGCGGCGTTCGCCGTTGTCGAAAAGGGCCTGCACCACGCCATCACTCGAGACCGTCACGCCGCTGAAGGTGCCGAACCGGGCGCCATCTTGCTCGATGAAGCTGGGCGTAAATTCGGCGCTGAGCTGGGTGACGCCATCCGCATCGCCGGGAGTTCCGAAGTCGAGCGCGATGCGGGTTACGTCGCTGACGCTGCCGTCCATCGAGGCGGCGCCGCTGACGAAGCCGGTCACCGCCATCGCGGTTACCCCGAATGCCGAGGGATCCCCCTGGGATGTGAAGGTGATGGCCGGCGAAAGCCCGGCCCCCTGCTTGTACACGGCGAACGCCGGCGTCTGCAGCAGGCTTTGGCGGATGGCGCTGCACCCCGCAGCGTTGACCGTAAAGTCGGCGCCGGCGGCATTCGTGCCGCCGCCGAGCAGGATGGTCGTCGCCGAGTCGCTTTTCAGAGCGGCGGTGTTCTTGCCGCTAGCGGGCGTCCCGAAGGCCGTGTCCGTATTGATCGCCGCCACCAGGTTGGCAACGGCGCCGGCCACATCGGCGCCGGCGGGCCAATCGGTGCTCAGGCCATCGTTGTCGCCGTAAACGTAGCTCTGGCCATTGACGACAACGCTCTCGCCCGCGGTCGGCAAGGTGGTGAATTCGAGCTGGCCGGTGCTGCGGTAGACGCCGCCGGCGGCATCGTAGAGCGTCACCGACGCGGTATCCTTCGGCGGCTCCACGGTCAGGTCCCACTGATTGGTGGCCGTCTTTCCAAACGTAAAGGCAACGGCGTTGCTGTTGCCCAGCGAGTCGAAAAACTGGACATCCAGATCATGGGTTTTCCCAACCGCATCGTACGCGGGCAGGTTGGCGCCAATGGAAATGTTGGTCGTCTCGTCGGCAGTACCCCCAACACGATTCAGATTGATCGTCTCCAGAAACTGATTGGAGATGATGTTCTGATTGGTGAGCCCGATCTGATTGCCGGGAAGGACGATGTTACCCTGGCGATCGGTGGGCCA
>DAIQPV010000357.1:0-2875 GCA_036787145.1 Rhodospirillales bacterium | reverse complement strand
TCGGCGGGGCGGCGATCGTCTTCGGAACGCTCACCGTCGCTTCGGGCGGCGCGGCGCTGTTCAGCGGGGAGGCTGCGCGCGCCGCCGTCGGCAATGCGGTCCCGTTCGTATTATGGTTCAATTTTCTCGCCGGCTTCGCCTATATCGCGGCAGGCGTGGGGTTGATGAAGCGCCGGCGCTGGGCGGCGCGTCTCGCCGCAGCGCTCGCCGCCGGCACCATCGCCGTGTTTTGCGCGCTGGGCCTCGCCATCGCGCTGAAAACGCCGTTCGAGGCCCGCACGGTCGCGGCCATGACTTTGCGCACCGGTTTCTGGCTCGTCATCGCCGTGATCGCCTGCCGGGAGCTGTCCTGCCGCAGCAGGCCCGGAGCCTGATCTTATTTACGCCGGCGGATCGGGCCGCGACAGCACGAAAGCCGCCGCCCCGCCCAGGCACAGCGCCTGCGCCGCGATCACCCACCCGGGCAGTCCCATGGCGAGGGTGAGCAGCAAGGCGGCCAGCATGGTGGTCGCGGCGAGCCGCTTGGCCCGCCGGCTGATCGCCCCATGCTTCTGCCAGTCGACGATTGCGGGCCCGAAGGAGGGATGCGTGGTCAGCCAGACATGCAGCGTGGGCGAGGAACGGGCGAAGCAATAGGCCGCGAGCAGCAGGAACGGCGTCGTCGGCAGCAGCGGAAGAGCCACGCCCAGCCCCGCCAGCACGACACAACCAACACCGACGCCGTACCAGATCAGCCGCAGCGGCGTCACCCCCCGGCCCCGCGTTCCTCGATCCATCGCCGCCCGCGCATCATCGAACCTTGTAGTCGAACTCTTTTCGCAGGAAGCCCACGAAGCAGACGAGCGTTGCGGCGGCGACGCACACGTACAGCAGCCACATCGGCCACGCCGAGCCCGAGTGCAGCTGCGAGGCCAGGGTGGTGAAGACCGTGCTGACGACGATGAACAGGCCGCTGACCAGGGCATTGGCGCTGCCGCCCGCATCCTGAAACCGCCCCAGGCACTTGGCATAGCCGTTGGGCCAGATCATCGCCATCAGGAAATAGACGACGCCGGCCGGCACCGCCAGCGCCAGGACGCTGAACACGCCCGAGATGTCGAGCACCAGCATGGTCAGGCTGATCAGCAGCGACGCTCCGGCAGCGGCGGTGATGATCCGGATCACCGTCACATGCGGACTGACGAGGCGGTTGAAGAAATTCCCGGCGAGCCACAGGCACCCCAGGATCAACTGGAGATGCCCGTAGAAAACCGGCCCATGGTTCAGGTCGCTCTGAACGTAGAAAGGGGCCAGCACCTCGAATCCGTACATCACCGAGATCAGACAGGCCATGCCGAGCGCGGTGGGAAGATAGACGCGATCCGTTGCCATGCGGCGATAAAGGCCGAAGGCCTGGCTAAATCGGCCGCGGAGTTCCGCCGCCCGCGTTTCGGGCAAGAACAGCAGTGCGACCAGCACGACAACGGCGCCCCACCCGGCAAGGAACCAGAAGGAAGCGGTCCACCCGAACCACGCCTGCAGGTAGCCGCCCAGCGCCGGCGAAAGGATCGGCCCGGTCGCCCAGGCGATGGTCATCCAGTTGGCGGCCTTGGATCGTTCGGCTCCATCGAAGCAGTCGGCCACGATCGCCCGCGCGCCCACCGCGCAGCAGGCCACGAAGACGCCCTGCACGCCGCGCAGCACGATCACCAGCCAGAGCGGGGGTGCCAGCGCGATGCCGATCGACGCGAGCAGGAAGACGAGGGTGCCGAACAGCAGGGGCATCCGGCGGCCATAGGCGTCCGTCAGCGGTCCGGCGACGATCTGGCCGACCCCGTAGCAGGCCATGTAGACCAGGAGCGTGGACTGGACGGCAAACCGCGACGCGCCGAACTCTTCAGTCATCGCCGGCAGGGATGGGATGTAGATGTCGGTCGCAGCCCCTGCCAGCGGCACCATGATCAGCATCGACACAAACGCGCGTCGCCGCTGCCGGCTATCCAGGTGAGTGCCGTGAGCCATTCCTGTCGATGTCATCTTCAAGTGACCAGCCACCTCGGACGTTGCCGCAAGAACGTTGGGTTTACCACCGCGAACTCCTTATAGTCCTGGTTGTGGCCCGCCCTGCCCTCGGGCGGAACCGTTGGGGATTGTTGTGTTGGCGCCGACGGAGGAGGCGATGCACCGCGAGCACCTCGTCATGTTCTGTTACTGCGACATCGCCGGGCAGGTCCGCGGCAAGGGCTTTCCGGCCTCGCAGCTGCCGAAGCGCCTGCGGACAGGCATCGGCTGGACTCCGACCAACATTATGCTGACCGCCTTTGGCCCCATCGCCGACAGTCCCTGGGGGCCGTTCGGCGATCTTCAACTGCTGCCGGACCCGGCAACGGAAGTCGATATCGACTTCGGCGAGGCACATCCCCGCGAACACTTCTTCCTCGGCGATGTGCTGCACACGGATGGCCAACCCTGGGAGTGTTGCCCGCGAGCCTTTCTGAAGGGCGCGCTCAACGCGCTGGAGCAGCGAGCGGGACTGCGCCTCCTCAGCGCCTTCGAGCAGGAGTTCTATTACGCGGGCGCCGACGAACGCCTCGGTTCCGCCTACAACCTCGACGCGATGCGCCGCCAGTCCACGTTTGGCGAGCTCCTGATCAGCGCCCTGCAAAAGGCTGGCGTTGAGCCCGAGAGCTACCTGCCCGAATATGGTCCGCGTCAATACGAGGTGACGTATGCGCCCGCCATCGGCGTCCCCTCGGCCGATCGTGCGGTGATCGTCCGCGAAGTCGCCCGCGCCGCCGCCAGGGTCTGCGGTCATTCCGTCAGCTTTTCACCCGCCGTCACACCCGCCATTGTCGGCAATGGCCTTCAGCGCCGCAACCGCCTTATCCTTGTCCCC
>DAIQPV010000018.1:0-18809 GCA_036787145.1 Rhodospirillales bacterium | reverse complement strand
ATCCACCTGCGCCAGCGCTCGCGTCTGGAGCAGATTCGGCCGCAACTGCGGGCTGCCGAAGCGGTACTGCAAGCGGCGCGGGCTTCCCACGAGAGCAGCCAAGGCGCGGTGCACACGGCGAGGGCAGCCGAGCAACAGGAGCGCAGCAGGGTTCGGACGGCGGACGCGGCCTTGCGCGCGGCCGCCGACAGGCTGACCAGCCAGCGCGGGACGCGGCTCGGCCTGGAGCGCAAGCTGGCTGAGGCGGACGCGGCTCTCGCAGCGTTCGCCCCGGAGATCGAGGAGGCGAAGGCGCGGCTGGCGGCCGTTGACGGGGAGGTTGCAGCGCTGCCGGCCGACGCGGCGGATGCATCGACGCTGGAGACGCTTCGCGCCGAGCTGAGCCGGGCGCGGCAGGCGGAAGGGGACCGTCGTGCCCGCCGCGATTCGCTGGTGCGCGAGATCGCCGGACGGGCCCGGCGGCTTCAATTCGTCGAGAGCGAACTCTTATCATGGGAGGGGCGGCTGACGACGGCTCAGGCGCAGACATCGGAGCGGCAGACGGCGCTTCAGCAGGCTGAGACCGAACTGATGCGCCTCGAAACCCTGCCCGCGACGCTGGCCGAGCGGCGGCGCGCGCTTCTTGATCGCCTGCAACAGGCTGAAGCAGACCGTCGTCAGTCGGCTGATCGATATGCTGCGGCGGAAGCGGACCTGGCAGAATCGGACCGAGCGCTGCGTGCAGCCGAACGCGAGCTGGGGCAGGCCCGAGAAGAGCGTGTGCGGTCGGAAGCCGAGCAGGGACAGGCGGAAACGGCCGTGACGGTCATTGCGAGCGGTATCGTCGAACGTCTTGACGTGCAGCCCCAGGCCTTGCCGGAGATCATCGGCGCGCTTCCTTCTGCCGACATCGAAATCGCCGCAGAAGAGCAGCGGCTTGAGCGGCTGCGCCGCGAACGGGAGCTGATGGGCCCGGTTAACCTCCGCGCTGACGCGGAGGAAGTCGAGCTTCGCGGACAGATCGATGATTTGCAGCGCGAGCGCGGCGATCTGCAGGAAGCGGTGGCAAAGCTGCGGCGGGGCTTCGCGGAACTGGACCGGGAAGGCCGGGAGCGCTTGCGGGCGGCGTTTGCCGAAATCGACCGCCACTTCCAGCAGCTGTTTACCAGGCTGTTCGGTGGCGGGCATGCCCATCTGGCGCTGGTCGACGCCGAGGACCCGCTTCAGGCAGGACTGGAAGTGATGGCGAGCCCGCCAGGCAAGAAGCTTCAGCTGATGACACTGCTGTCCGGGGGGGAGCAGACGCTGACCGCTCTGGCACTGCGGTTTGCGCTATTCCTCGGCCGGCCGACCCCGATGTGTGTCCTCGACGAGGTCGATGCGGCGCTCGATGACGCCAATATCGATCGCTTCTGCAGCCTGCTGGCCGATCTTGCTGGCACCGGCACGCGCTTTCTCGTCATTACCCATCACCGCCTGACGATGGCGCGCATGCATCGCCTTTTTGGCGTCACCATGATCGAGCGAGGCGTTTCCCGGCTCGTCTCCGTTGACCTGGGAGGCGCGACGCTGGTCCGGCGCAGCGCCTGATCCCGCGCCCCGCCCACCGGGCGCCGACCTGTCATGCGCGTCCTCAGGTTGACATCGGGCGGCCCCGGATCCATCTTTTTCTAGACGTATTGAGACGAGTTGGGCAGGGCGAGTCTGCCCGGCCAGATCGAAAGATTGCTGCGTTCTCAGTCATATCGTTAGCTTTCGGGACTGAAGATGGCGGAGCCCTGGCGGGCAAAGTTCTACTTCTGAAATCGGCAGAAGAACGGCAAGTCATGACGGACGAGAAAAAGCCGGAGGCGATAGAGAATGGCACGGAGGCCGCTCAGCCATCCACTCCGCCTGAAGAGGCCAATCCGAACCAGCGCCGGTACAATATGTATCCGCAAAAGTCCTTTGGCGGGCATGTGGAGACAAAAGTCCTGCCGGATGGCCGGATTAAGTATACCCTTTTTCCATTTCCCTTCGATGGCTCGGATAAGCGCGTGATCATCGTGGATCCGGCCAATCCGGAAGAGATGCGCGCGGTGAAGCAGTTGCATCTGATTCCGGACATCAAGAACGATCCCGGCGTCGGTGTTTACGTTTTCGATGCCGATTTGCTGGATGGTCGTAAGCGCGAGAGTTAAGGCGCGGGCGAGCCCGCAGCGCGCACGCCGAATTTTGAGGGGCAGCCGGCAGGCTGCCTTTTGTTTTTCCAACTGGCGGAGCCGGCGCCGCCTGAGGTGGCTGCGATCAGCGCGCGCGGATGCTGCGTCGCGGCGCAATTCTGATAAGGGTTTAGGCCGTTCGTCTCGCAGTCGCGGCGGCAAAATTTCTGCAGTCTTGACACAATCCCGAGAGGCTCTTTATCGTCCGCCCTGTCAATGGCGCAGTGGGCGCCTGAACCGAACTGAAACACAGCGTGCGATGACGATGCACGCCCCGAAGGACCGGTTGAGCGAGTTCGAAGCTCGGCTGGACCGGCTCAGGGGTGAGAACTCCGGAAGCGGCGCAAAAGCCGATGGAACGACGCCCGGATACGGGCTGGCGTTTACCATCGCCGCCGACTTGGTGGGAGGTCTCATCGGCGGCGCCATCGTCGGCTGGCTGGTGGATCGGTGGTTGGGAACCGGCCCCTGGGTGTTGATCACGTTCTTCTTTCTCGGCGCCGCTGCCGGAATGTGGAACGTCTACCGGACGGTCCGTGGATACGACCGCTCGCTCGGGTTCCATTCGGGGCCGGAAGGAGCGGCGAGGGGCAAAGAAACGAAGACACCGGCCGGCGCGCGGCCGGAAGAAGAGGGCGGAGAACGCGGTGGCCAATCCACTTCATCAGTTCGAAATCAATACGATCGTCCCGATCAAGATCGGCGGAATTGACGCTTCGCTGACGAATTCCAGCGTCTTCATGATCGTCGCTGTGATCTTGGTCACCGGCTTTTTCGTGCTTGGGGTCAAGTCCCGTGCGCTGGTTCCAGGCCGGCTGCAATCGGTGGTGGAGTTGGCCTACGAGTTCGTCGCCAACATGCTTCGCACGAATGTGGGCAGCGAAGGACGCGCCTATTTTCCGTTCATTTTTTCGCTGTTCTTCTTCATTCTGATGGGGAACATGCTCGGCATGGTTCCCTATGGGTTCACCTACACCTCCCACCTGGCAGTGACTTTGGGGATGGCGGTGGTGATCTTCATCGGTACGTCGGTCATCGCGTTTGCCAAGCATGGCATTGGCTTCTTCGGCTTTTTCCTGCCGCACGGCACGCCTTGGTACGTCGCTCCGCTGCTCGTTCCGATCGAGATTCTGTCTTACTTTTTCAGGCCCATCAGCCTCGGGCTTCGGCTTTTCGCCAACATGACCGCCGGGCACACGCTGCTCAAGGTTTTCGCCGGATTTGCGGCCGGGTTTGTAGCCAGCATGGGCGTTCTGGGGGTCTTGCCGGCGATAATCCCGATGGCCGCCACGGTGGCGCTCACCGGCTTGGAGTTTCTGATCGCCTTCTTGCAGGCCTACGTGTACGCGGTGCTCGCCTGCATCTACCTCAATGATGCCCTGCACATGCACTAGAGTGGTCGAGCCGACGACGGATGCAGGGATCGGACTGTTCGGGTGTGGCAATCCGCGGTTGGGTTGCTTTTTTAGGAAACCGCTTGGGTAGGGAATAAACAAATGGAAGTGGCTGCAGCAAAGCTCATCGGTGCCGGTCTCGCGGTTATTGGTCTGGGCGGTGTTGGTGCAGGTATTGGCAACATCTTCGCGACGACGATCGCCTCGCTGGCGCGCAATCCGGCGGCGCAGCCGCTCATCCAGTTGCCGATGTGGGTCGGCTTCGCGCTCGTTGAAGCCATTGCTCTGTACGCGCTGGTCGTCGCCCTCATCCTCCTGTTCGTCTTCTGATGCGAGGCGGCTCCGCTCGTCCGGGCCGCCCGACCACGGAAACTGATCATGCCGCAGTTTGATCCGACCGTCTGGGAACCTCAGCTGGTCTGGATGGCGATAACGTTCGTCGTCCTTTATCTGTTGATGTCCAAGATTGCTTTGCCCCGTGTCGGCGAGGTGCTGGAGGAGCGCGAACAGCGCATCAACGTCAGCCTTCGCCGGGCGGAAGAACTGAAGCTTAAGGCCGAAGACGCCGTCGCGGAATACGAAAGGACCATCGCCGACGTTCGTGCTAAGGCGGCGGAGGAAGTTCGCCGGGCGCGCGAAGAGGCAACGGCCCAGGCTACGGCCCAGCATGAGGCGCTGGGCGCACGTCTGGCCGAGGAGGTCTCTGCCGCCGAGGATCGGATCCACAAGGCCCGGTCAGCGGCGATTGCGGGTATCCGCGATCTTGCCTCTGTCGTCGCCGGCGCCGCGGTGGAACGCTTGATTGGTCAGAAGATCGAGCCTGCAGCCGTCAATGCTGCGGTCGACACCTGCTTGGCGGAGAAAGACCGATGAATGCGTTCGCCGCTGAAACGGGCCATGCGGCCGCCGCGCATGCCGAGCCTTTTTTCGCGACGGCCGAATTTATGGTGCTCATCGCCCTCGCGATCCTGCTGTTCCTGATCGGCCGGCGGGCTTTCAACGTCCTCGGAGTGGCGTTGGATGACCGCGCCGAGAAGATCAAGAGCCGCATCGACGAGGCGAGCAAGCTGGCGGAAGAGGCACAGGCCATGCTTGCCTCATATGAGCGCAAGCAGCGTGACGCGGCGGAAGAGGCCGATTCGATCCTGGCTGGCGCACGCCGTGAGGCGGAACGCTTATCCGCAGAGGCCGAGAAGGAATTGGAGAATGCTCTCCGACGCAGAGAGGCGCAGGCAATGGAACGGATAGCGCAGGCCGAAAAGTCGGCCGTCGACGAGGTTCGCGGCCGTGCCGTGGACGTCGCGATCGAGGCGACCCGCAAGCTGTTGGCCGAGCGTCTGACGCCAAAGCAGCAGGAGGCGCTCATCGATGGCGCCATTGCAGAATTGCCGAAGCGGTTCCACTAGCTGCTCTGGCAATGAAAGGCTGGCCGGCTGGGCTGCGAAGCGGACTGAAGCCAACGCCACCTTTTTTGCATCTTGCAAGGCTTGCGGTGCAAAGGCACCATCGGAGTTCGATGGTGCCTTTTTGCTGAAGGCGATCGTGCCGAAAGTACGCATCGTCGCCGATTATTGCTCTTGCGGGTACCAGCTCGCCGACGAGGTGGCGCGCACCTATCACGTGCTGCCGGTCAGCGACGGGCTGCTCGCCCGCCTCTCAGAATGGAATGACCGATACGAGTCCTGTGATCCGCAGGCTTATGAGGACGTGGGCGGCGCCCATTTCGACTTCGTCGCTTTCGCCGCCGATGGATTGGAGATCGCCCGCGCGGTGAAGCGGGCGCTCCCTCGCTGGACGGTCCTTTATTGGGACGAGGCGGTTGACTGGTTTCTGGCCAGAGATCCGCGCAGCTACATCCCAGGCCGCTGCGAATACGAAATTGACCTTGAGTGATCGCCCGCTCTCGGCCAAGTGCTCAAGGTCGCCGGCGTTGTTCCCGGAGGAACGCTGACCCTTACCGAGCAGATATCGTGCTTTCCCGTGGGGCGGTTGTTTCGTCCATTGCCGTGTTCAGGCGGGCGAGCAAATCGATGATTCCGTCGATGATGATCATCGCCCGGTCAGGATCGGAGCGTATCATGCCGCGAAGCTCGCGACGGGTGAAGGCCAGCAGGTCGCTGTCATGCCGCGCCGTTGCGGTCGTCCCATACGGCCGGTTGGCGAGGGCCGACAAGCCGATCACCGTGCCCGCTCTCGCCGTCAGTGCTACGCCCTGATGATCCATCGCCACTTCGCCTGAAAGGACGAGAAAAGCCTCCGGGCCCAGCTGCCCTTCCGCGTAGATAACCTCGCCGGCGACGAGCGATATCCGGTGCATGGCCTCATCCTTCGTCGATGTTGAGATTAAGCATGCCCGCCCCGGCGCGGGGGCGCAATCCGCAATGTATCCGTCCCGGTCCTACGAGCCTGCAGCTTGCGAGGCATCCCAGGCCTCCTGGGCGATCCCCCACGCCTCTTCCGCCTGCAAGAGATCCTTTTCCACCTGGGCCAACCGCCTGTGACGGTCTGCGAGGCGGCCACGATCGCCGCCGTAAAGCGCGGGTTCGGCCAGTTCGGCAAGGAGTTTTCCCCGCTCGGCTTCAAGCTTTTCAACCTGTCGCTCGGCGGCCGCCAGGCGTTTCCTCAGCGGCGCAAGCGCTTCACGCTTCTCTCCGGCTTCGCGCCGGCGCTGCTTGCGACTGACCCGGTCTGCTTGGCGCTCCGTTACGGCGGACGCGGCGGAGGGCGCATTGGCGGCGACAGAAGCGCGGTAATCATTCATATCGCCCTCAAAGGGCGCCACCCGGCCGGCTTCCACCCGCCAGAACCGATCTGCGGTGAGCTCGATCACATGCGGGTCATGACTGACAAGAACAACCGCACCGGCATAGCCGTTGATCGCTTCGATCAGCATCTGACGCGATGAAACGTCCAGGTGGTTGCTGGGTTCGTCGAGCAGCAGGAGGTGGGGTTCATCCGCCGTCATCAGCGCGAACAAAAGTCTGGCCTTCTCCCCACCCGAGAGATCGCCGATTCGTGTTTGTGCCCGTTCTTGAGAAAATCCGAAGCGGGCAAGCTGCGAGCGCACGGCGGTTTCGACATCTCTCGGCCGCAGCCTGCTCAGCGCCTGGACCGGGGTGGCATGAAGGTCAAGCTCCTCGGCCTGGTGCTGGGCAAAGTAGCCGACCCGCAGCTTGCCGGAACGGGCGAGCTGCCCTGCCAACGGCTCCAGCCGCCCGGCGAGCAGCTTCATCAGCGTCGACTTGCCGTTGCCGTTCGCGCCCAGCAGGGCTATGCGGTCGTCCGGATCGAGGCGCAGCGATAGCCCTTTGAGGACGGCCCGGCCGTCATAGCCGGCATCGACGCGGTCGAGGTCGAGGAGCGGCGGCGCAAGCGGATCAGGTTGGGGGAACGAGAAGGTGATCGTCTCGTCGAGTGCTGCAGCCGCTACCGGCTGCATCCTCGCCAGCGCGCGAAGGCGGGATTGCGCTTGCTTGGCCTTCGAGGCCTTGTACCGGAAGCGATCCACGAAGGCTTGAATGTGCGCCCGTTCCGCGAGCTGCTTTGCCCGCAGCTTTTCGTTGGCTTCCAGGCGCTCACGCCGGGTGTTCTCGAAGCGGTCCCAGCCTCCCCGGTAGAGCGTCAGTTTGCCACCCTCCAGATGCAGAATCTCCTCGGCGACTCTGTTCAGCAGTTCCCGATCGTGACTGACCAGTAGCACCGTGCCGCTATAGCCGTGCAGCCAATCCTCAAGCCAGAGCGTTGCTTCCAAGTCCAGGTGATTGGTCGGCTCATCCAGAAGCAGCAGATCGGGGGCGGAAAAAAGCAGGGAAGCCAAAGCGACCCGCATGCGCCAGCCGCCGGAGAACTCCGAGCACGGCCGCTGCTGTGCAGCCTGATCGAATCCCAGTCCGGCGAGAATGCGGGCGGCGCGCGCTTCCGCACTGTGCGCCTCCTTATCGTGCAGACGCATGTGGATTTCGGCGATCGCGTGCGGATCCGACGCCTCCTCCGAGGCGGCGACCAGGCCCATTAGTTCCGCATCGGACGCGAGGACGGTTTTGATCAGCGACTGGGCACCGTCGGGAGCTTCCTGGCGCGTCAAACCAATGCGCCATCGACTTGGAACGCTGATGCTGCCGCCATCCGGCTCCAGATCGCCCGCGATCAGCCGTAACAGGGTCGTCTTGCCGGTTCCGTTGCGGCCGACAAGCCCGACGCGATGACCCACCTCGATCGTCGCGTCGGCCTGCTCGAGCAGGGTACGCCCGCCGACGCGATAGGTTAAACCATCGACCCGCAACATGACGGGCCGTTTAGCACGATCGCGGCGTCTCGGGAAAGATAGGGGATGACGTCGAACCGGTGGCGCCGGAGGATCATCCCAGAGGGGTCATCTCCTCGCAGGTCCGCGTCAGCCGGCCGCTGCCGTCGATGATTGCCTGTGCGAAACGCTTCCTCTCGCAGTCTGCGAGTTCCCCGTAATCTCTGAGGATCTCGGCGGCGGCCCGAATGACGGTGACGCACGTCCGCCATTCGTGCTCGGCCGGAGACAGTCCTGTGTCGCGTTCGTTCATCGAATTGTCACCCGGCCAACAAGCCCGACGTCATCTTTCATGCACTGCACCATAGCCACATCGAAATGGGCTCGGATGCCCCTTGATGCAACCGCACGTCTTATCTATTCGCCGCTTCTCACAGCAACGAGCGAGGCAAATCACAGGCCACGCAGGGATCATGCGTCGCATTATTCCCTGCCTTTGTTATATTCCATGCACCCCATATGGGGCAATTTCTTTTTTGGGCCTCTGGCTTTCATTGCGCGACGCGCCGACAGACTGAGGGAAACGAGCTGCGGCCCCGACGTTATGCTTTTTTCCGCGCCGGCACGTCCCGAAGGAGAAATGCCGGCACGTGCTCGCCCATGCCGACGACGGGGGGGTCTGTCTCCCGCACCGCCCGGCCAGCCGTCCGTTCCCGGGGGGCCGTGTTTACTGTCCTTTGTGTCCCACGGTCGCCCCGCTCCTCCTCCCGCTCCGCACGATTCTGGCCGGCTGCCTGTTCCAGGCCCGCTCCTGGCCGTTCGCCGTGTCGTCGCCGACGGACGTCGCGCGGAGGGACCCGGTCGCTCGGGGCGGTTCGCTCGCTGGGCGCGTGGTCCGGGCGCGGCGGGGTGCTGGGCGGATGGCTGCGGTCGCGCCCACGGTTGCGCGCGGCGCTTCGCTCCCCCGGAAAACGTCCGCGACCGCTCCGCCGCTTTCGGCTGGCCCGCTCGTCTTCTTCCAACTCGGCCGTTTCGACCGCCTCGATGGCGATGCGAGGGATCTCCTTGCCGATCAGCTTCTCGATCTGCGCCACATACTTCCCATCTTCGGGGACGGCGATCGTGAAGGCCCGGCCGCTCCGGCCGGCGCGACCGGTCCGGCCGATCCGATGCACGTAGTCTTCCGGACTGGTCGGCACGTCGAAGTTAAAAACGTGGCTCATATCGGAAATATCGAGGCCACGGGCGGCGACGTCGCTGCAGACCAGCAGCCGGAGCTCGCCCGTCTTGAATCGATCGAGCACTTCGGTTCGCTGGGATTGGGCGAGATCTCCGTGCAACAGCCCCGCGTCATAACCGTGGCGACTCAGCGACCGGTGGACAACCCCAACATCGCGCTTGCGGTTGCAGAAGATCAAGGCGTTGCGAACGTCCTCGCTATCGATCAGCCGGCGGAGAGCGGCGCGCTTTTCCTTCAGGCCACCCATGCCGGCATGGGAGACGACTATCAATCCCTGCGTAACCGTTTCGGCGGGCGTCGACGGCGGTGCGACGGTGATTTCCTTTGGATTTGATAGGAAAGCATCGGCCAGTCGGCGGATTGCCGACGGCATCGTCGCCGAAAACAGCAGAGTCTGGCGCGTCCGCGAAACGATGGAGACAATGCGCTCCACATCCGGAATGAAGCCCATGTCCAGCATCCGGTCGGCTTCGTCGATCACCAGAATACTGACGTCATTCAGCAGCAGCCGTCCCCGATCGAAAACGTCGAGCAGCCGTCCGGGGGTGGCAATCAGGACATCGGCGCCGCGCTCCAGCACCTTGACCTGATCCGCCATGGACTCGCCGCCAATGATCAGTGCCTTGCTCAGCTTGTGATAGCGACCGTAGACGTCGAAGTTGTCCGCCACCTGGGCCGCGAGCTCTCGCGTCGGCTCCAGGATCAACGAGCGCGGCATGCGCGCTTTCGCCCGGCCGGCGGCAAGAATGTCGATCATGGGAAGCGTGAACGATGCGGTCTTACCCGTTCCCGTCTGCGCGCAACCGAGAATGTCCCGCCTCATCAGGACGAACGGAATGGCCTGTTCCTGAATTGGTGTGGGATTTACGTAGCCAGCGTCGGATACGGCACACAGCAACTTATCACTGAGCTGCAGGTCGGCAAATGTCATCAGGTTGTGATTCCAATGCACCGCGAGCTGCGGTGCAACCCTAATCCTAATCTGGAAACGCTGGCCAAATGATAAGTCAAGTGCTGGTCAAGTCAATGCATCCTCCGACGATGCCCGCCCCGCGTCTGCTGCATACGGTCGCAGGCCTGGTAACGACGGCAGCGAGCGCCTTGGCCGATCAGCCTAACGGGCCGCGACTAATCGGTGATCTCGATGGCGCTGTCTGGCTTTTGGGAAAGCTGTCGCAACCCCTCAGCAAACGACGAAAGGCTGCTGGTCCGCAGACCGACAAAGGGCATTGCCCGCTGCTTGCACGCACGCTTGGCGCGCATGGAGGCGTCATGACTGACGCAGTCGATCGGGCAGAGGACGGCGTCGCATTGCGCAAGAAGGCCATCGAGCCGGGTACTCTGCTCTTCTATACCACCGTCGTGATGCAAGAGGCTGCCGCCGGACCGCTCGACCAGAGCGCGAAAGTGGGGAATGAGACCGGTGCGCCCACCGACATAAACGATCCGCCGGCCGCAGAGGAACACAATCTCGGCATCTCCGGTGTCCGCCTGGCTGGCCGCAAGCGCCGCCAAATGCTCGCGAAGCATCCATTCCGCCGCCTCGCACTCGGTCGCCAGCGATTTCAACGAGGCCTCCAGACCCGCGACAGAGCCAGCCAGTCGCATGTTCTTATCGGCCAGGTTTGCGAGGCGTGTGCGCTGCTCCTCCAAATTCCGATGAGCCTGCGCCAGCGCCCGGGAAGCGATCTCTGCCTGGGCGCAGACCTGGCGGTAAGCATCGTTGCGCTCGAGTTGCCTGATGCGCTCCTCCGCCGTCTTTAAGCGCCGGGAAGCGCCGGCAGCGGCGGACAGCCGCGTGGTCAGTTCGCGGACCTCGGCGGCGTGCTCGACCAGTATCGTGCGCGCGGCGCGCTCCTGCTCTGCGACTCGCCGCTTGGCATTCGCTGCCGCCTGGGCGAGCGCATCGCGTTCGGCTTCAAGCTTCATCAGCCGGCGAAGGTCGGCCCGGTTGGAGGCACCCACCATGTGGGAGAGCATATGGACCTGGCCATAGGCGCGGATCATAAGATTGGGATCCGCGGCCGCATGGGTCAGCACCGCCCAGTAAGGGCCTGGAACGTCTCCTTCATCGAGGCTGCGCTCCCACAGGCCGCAGAGCGTCGTCACATCGGACGCTGCATTGAACCGGCGGATGGCCGCGGCGTACCGCCGCTCGAGGAGACGATGCAACTGCTTGGCCACCGGACCCGGCGTGCCCGCCCACACAACGAAATTTCCGTGGACCTGAAAGTCCATCAAGTCGGTGGCACCTTGGAGCTTGAGGCGCGTGCCGATGCGATGGAGATCACTCAAGGTGAGGCAGGTGCCGACGATCGAGCAATGCAGCCCGCTGTTGATCTCCCAGAGTTTGCGCCGGCGGCGAGTGTTGAGGTCGCTGTTTTCCGAACACCGATCACACATGACATGACCCTGCTGCTGTTCGAGGGGGCGCATCAAAAATGCGAGTAAGTCGCATTCGCGGTAGCTTTACCCTATTTTTTTGGGGATACAAGAGGGCGATCCAGCGAGACCGCCCCTCAGGGCCGACGGACGTCGGCATCGACGGGAACCGGCCGGGTCCGCCCTCCTCTTGTTCGTTCCTGACAAATGGAGCTGTCATTTGCGCCGTGATGCGGCGGTCTGCGGCACGCGACAGCGGGATGGCGCCGATATCCGTCCGGCAGGCTTCCTGCAGGCAAGGCGGCCGCCCCGGCGCGGGCCAGAGGCTTGCGGCCGAGGCAGGCCTTGGCTTTCAGCAATCCGCGATGGTCGTGGAACTCGCTTTCCGCTGCATCGTTGAAGAAGCCAAGACATCGGAATGCAAATGAGGAGTTCGAGATGGACAAGGATCGCGTCGAAGGCGCCATGGACAAGGCGAAGGGGAGCATCAAGAAGGGCGTCGGCGAGTTGACCGGCGACGAAAAGTTGAAAGCCGAAGGTGAAGCGGACAAGACGAAGGGCAAAGTGAAGAGCACCGTAGGCGGGGCCAAGGACGCCGTTCGTGACGCCACGGAGGACCGCGGCTAAACGGCTCAGGCATACAAGCCGGAGAGCGGTTTGTGCAGAGCATCAGAACAGCAATGGCCTGAGCCATTGCTGTGCGATGCAACTGGGCGGTGATTTGATCCAGCCCAAAGAGCGGGGACCTTGGAGCCAGGGGGCAGATCCGGTACGGTAACGAGTCGTTGCCGATGGAGCCTGCCGATGCTGATGTCCGCCGCTGCCTCCTGTCTTCTGGTTGTTGATATTCAGGAACGGCTTCTGCCAAAGATGGCGGCGCCGCAGCCCGTGATTGAGAATACCGCCATTCTGCTGAAGGCGGCGCGCCGTCTCGACGTACCCGTTCTGGTTTCGGAGCAATATCCTCGCGGTCTGGGGGCCACGGTGCCGGATCTGGCGCCGCTGCTCCATCCTGAGGAAATGCTGGAAAAGCTGCATTTTTCCTGCATCGGTGAGCAATCCTTCGCCGACCGGTTTCGGGCGCTGGACCGCCGCCAGGCCGTCGTCGCCGGTATCGAGGCCCATGTCTGTGTACTGCAGACGGTCGAGGATCTGCTGACTTCCGGCATCGAGACATTCGTCGTGGAGGATGCCACCTCGTCCCGGGTTGAAAAAAGCCAAGCGACGGCGATGGCCCGGTTGCGCGAAGCCGGCGCTCGCGTCGTTACCACGGAAATGGTCGTGTTCGAATGGCTGGCGAAGGCCGGGACTCCGGCGTTTAAGGATCTCAGCGCTCTGATCAAGTAGCGAAGGCGGAGCAGTCAGGATGCCAAGCCGGATGCCGTTGGTGCTGCTGCCCGGGCTGCTCTGCGACGCGGCGTTATGGCGACATCAAACGGAGACGTTGAGCGATGTCGCGGACATGATCGTCGCCGATGTCGCGACGGAGGATCAGGCGGGACCCCTGGCGCAGCGGATCCTTGCCAGCGCTCCGGACGAGTTCGCGCTCGCGGGCTTATCGATGGGAGGCTACGTCGCCTTCGAGATCCTTCGTCAGGCGCCGGATCGGGTGACGCGTCTGGCGTTGCTCGACACCTCCGCACGCGCCGACACGCCCGAGAAAACAAAGTTGCGACAGGATTTCATAGACTTGGCGCAGACCGGCGAGTTCAAGGGGGTGACGCCGCGGCTGCTGCCACGCCTGATCCATCCCGACCGGCTGCAGGACGCGGCGCTGGTCGCCAGCATCCTGGCGATGGCCGAGAGAATCGGTCGAGACGCCTTTATCCGCCAGGAGCGGCTGCTGATGATGCGTCCCGACAGCCGGCACGATCTCAGTCTCATCCACTGCCCGACGCTGGTCCTGTGCGGTCGGCAGGACGGCCTGACGCCGCTTGCCGACAGCGAGGAAATTGCCGAGAAGATACCGCGCGCGAAGCTGGTCGTGGTTGAAGATTGCGGCCACCTGTCGACGATGGAACGGCCCCATGCGGTCACCGCGGTCCTTCGCTACTGGCTGCAGATCTGAGGAGAGGTTCGTGGTAAACAGCCTGCTGCCCTACCGCGGCGTCCTGCCGCGCCTTGGTCCCCGCGTTTTCATCGCGCCCGGCGCGACCGTCATCGGCGATGTGGCGATCGGGGCCGACTCCAGCGTGTGGTTCGGTTGCGTCGTCCGGGGTGATGTGAACGTCGTGCGCATCGGCGAGCGGACCAATATTCAGGACGGCACCGTCGTGCACGTCGCCAAGGAAGGGCAGGGGACGTTCATCGGTTCCGACATTACCATCGGCCATATGGCGTTGTTGCATGCCTGCACCCTGGAGGACGGCGCATTCGTCGGCATGCGGGCGACAATCATGGATGACGCGCTGGTGGAGACCGGCGCCATGGTCGCCGCCGGCGCGCTGATCACCCCCGGCAAGCGCGTCCGGCGGGGCGAGCTGTGGGCGGGCACGCCGGCGAAGAAAGTGCGGGAACTAACGGACCAAGATCGCGGCGCCATGGAGAAGCTGGCGCCGCGCTACGTAAGCCTTGCCGCGGATTATCTCGGTGACGCGGCGGTTGGGGAGGCCCGTGGCTGAAACCGTCGGTGTCCGGCCGGCCGGGCCGTCGGCCTTACAGGCCCCCCTCCCCGGAAGATTATCGTCCAGTCGACGAGGCCGTGTTTGAGGGCGAGGACGGCAGCTTTGACACGGCCTCCACCAGACCGGCAGCGTGCAGACGCTCGATGAGCGCCGAATATGCCGCTTGGTTTCCCGCGACACCGGTATGGTGGTCGTTCGGCATATAGACGTCAGTTTTGCCGAGCCTGACGGCTTGGCGAAGGGTCGAAATAACGTCAACGATTCCCGTCTCCGGCATGTACAACGAGCGATCATCCAGGAGAGTATAATAGTGGTCTTCGATAAAGGGGCCATATGCTGTAGATTTCATCGGGAAGAATAGCAAAAATACCGTGGTCTGTTGATTTTCCTCCACCGTCCTTTTGAGTGTTTCTGCAAATGTTTTCACTTCGGTGAGCCTTTCGGCTTGGCTCATGATCGGACGGAAGGTGGCTCCCCAATCCAGATAATGCCCATGAAGAGAGTTCGAAAAGCAATGGGCGCAGTCAATTCGCACATCAACAACGCGATCCAGTGCGCCGCCGCCCAGCAGGCTGCGAACTGCCGCCTTGAAGATGTAGTCACTGGTCATGTCGAGCCGGTCGAGCAGAGAGACGTGCGTTTCCCGAGCGAACGGCAGCATCGGCGAGCCGGAAGGATTCGACTGCGTCGGTCCACGGTTGGCGGGTTGCTCGGCCTCTTTAAATGGCTCGACCTGCTCAAGTGCCTGTTCGAGGGCGGAAAACTTTTGACGGTCCGTCAGGACCGATTCATCGGCCTCAAAGACGAGAGCTTTGGGAGGGCTCTTTCGAAACGTCTCACTGTTTAAAATCTGGTTTAGGTTCGTGTACCGGAAATCAAAAACAATAACCGATGCATTCGAGTGATTGGCCAAAAATTCCGGAAATCCATTGTCTTGATTTTGCGAGAAGGAATCGCCGATAACGACGATGTCGTAGTATGTATCGTACTCATCAGGCTCCTTAGCATACCGGCAGCCTACCGAGGCGAACTTGTACTGGGTGCCGTTCCACCCGTAATTCTTCTCCAAGAAGCCGCCAATGCGGGTGAGAGTGCCGTCAAAAGCTTCGATCTTGCTGCTGATGTAGGCGTAGAGGCCGGCAAATGGCAGGGTGATCGCGGCGAGCGCAATAAAAAAACAGGTGGCGGCAGACGGATGTCGCCCTGCTGCGTGCGGTGACGTCATGCCCGGGTTCCTAGAAATTGAAGTATACAAACTGATTAACCCGCGTTAACCGCGACACTGATAGTATGAATAAAATACCTATAAATAGCCCCCAGCATACCCCAAGCATGCGACTGCGCAACATCGGCGCATCGACCGTGAGCTCTGGTACGGCAAGGCTGTGCGACTCGAGGGCGTGCCATCGATAACCGACAAACTGCCAGCTCGTATAAGGGAACAAGGAGATAGCCAGCGAGACGGCGATGGCGACGAGGCCCCAGGCACTTCCGAACGAGCCGATGCCCCGTCCCCCGAACTCGACGAAGAGGTCGAGAAACTGCAGGTAACGTCCCAGCCGTTCGTCGAGCACCGCTCCATGGAGACCCGCCATTCCCTCAAGCATGGCGAGAGCGGCAGCAAAGCTTTCGGCCCGGAAAAAGACCCACGCCACGACAACCGCAAGAAACGTTATAAGCCAGCTCAAGGTGGCGCTCAGGTATTTTGGGATGGGGAGCGCCAGGCGGAGCCCGCTGACCAGCGCATGCCAGGCGTGGTTCGCCACCAGGAAAGCTCCGTGCAAGGCGCCCCACACCACGAACGTCCAGCCCGCCCCGTGCCAAAGTCCTCCTAAAATCATCGTCAGCATCAGGTTAACGTAGCGACGGCTTGGCCCCTGGCGATTTCCCCCCAAGCTAATATAAAGATAGTCTCTGAGAAATCTCGACAGCGTTATATGCCAGCGACGCCAAAACTCAACAATACTTAATGCCCGGTAAGGCGAGAAAAAATTAATTGGCAACCATATCCCAAGCAATGCCGCTGAACCCATTGCCATATCGCTATACCCGGAAAAGTCAAAATATATCTGAAAAGTGTAACTCAGAGCGCCACCCCATGCTTCAAAAAATGATATCGTCGCACCGCCAGTCGCCGCCGCAAAAACGGCGTCAGAGAAAGGGGCAAGAGTATCAGCAATACATACTTTTTTAAAAAGACCGAAAACGAACAGGGAGAGTCCGACACATATGTTGGCCAAGTAAGGCCTATACACAGACCTAAATGTAAACTGTGGCATTAATTCGCTGTGATGGACAATCGGTCCCGCAATCAGGTGAGGGTAATATGTTACGAACAGGAAGTAGTTTATGAAATTGCGGTCAACATTGCCCTGCCTGTACGAGTCAACCTGGTAGGCAATTTGCGTAAATGTATAAAATGAAATCGCCAATGGTAACAGTGGCGAGTCAATCGAGACCGGAATGTCGAACACAATCCCTATGCTCGACGCAACAAACCCAGAGTACTTGTAGTATCCTAAGATAAGGAGATTGATACCTATGGCGAACACAAAAATTACATATCTGGACACAAACCGTGATTGTCTTGCGCCTGATACATACAACGCTAAAGCGTAGTTGACACATATAGAGAAGACAAGCAGCCAAAGGTTCTCTAATCGCCATGAGGAATAAAAATAGACGGAACAGGCAGACAGCCAAATTAATGCAGGAAATGTGCCGGCGCGTGACGCAATAACAAAAAAGACAATACAGCTCAGAGGCAGAAATACGAAGATAAATTCGTAAGAGTTGAAAAGCATATCAATCCAGATCGACTGCCAACGGATCTTTGTTGATGGTAGCGACCAGGGCGTCCGGCAAATAACTCACAGAACCGGAAAAGCGAGAAGCGAAACGACCGCCGCCACCCTCGCTGCCTTAGTCCGACTGATGCTCATCCTGCCTCCTATTTTGATAGAAGCGCCGCGAGCGCGCCCGAATATGACAGTCGCAGAGGCACTGTCAACCTGGGGGATTTGCTTTCCTGGGGGATATGGGCGGTGTGCCGTGTGCGGGTCACGCCTTCGGGGCTCACTCCGGTGGCGATTTCGCGACGAACCATGTTCTTAGCGTTATCGAGGCGTTTCCGCCCCTCCTTGTCGGCAGCCCCCCTGGGCTTTCGGCTGCGCGGAGAACCCAGCAAACATTCCCCCTTCCGGAAAACGGTTGGCGAACCGTGTACTGCACCGTGTATCGTCTCGCGGCTCGACGGTGCCTCAACACTCGAACGGTGCCTCAACCAAAGGATGACGACGCGTGACGACGAAAAAGATTCACCCGGAAACGGTAGTCCTGCACGGCGGGTACCGGAGCGATCCCGCGACCGGAGCGGTTGCTGTCCCGATCTACCAGACGACCTCCTATCAGTTCCAGGATACGCAGCACGCGGAAAACCTTTTTGCATTGCGCGAACTGGGGAACATTTACACGCGGATCATGAATCCAACGTGCGATGTCCTCGAAAAGCGCATTGCTGCCCTGGAGGGGGGGGCCGCCGCGCTGGCCTGTGGCTCGGGGCAGGCCGCGTCCACGTTCAGCGTCCTCAATCTCTGTCAGGCCGGTGACAACTTCGTCAGTTCGACCGATCTCTATGGCGGCACCTGGAATCTCTTCGCCAACACGCTCAGCGCTATGGGCGTGGAGTGCCGGTTCGTCGATCCGACAGACCCGGAGGCGTTCGCGCGGGCGACCGACGAGCGCACCCGGCTGTGGTACGCCGAGACTTTGCCCAACCCGAAGTTGCACGTCTTTCCGATCCGCGAGGTCGCCGAGGCTGGCCGCTGTCTCGGTGTGCCGCTGGTGGTCGATAATACCGCCGCACCGGTAATCTGCCGCCCGCTGGACCACGGCGCCGCCGTTGTCATGTACTCCACCACAAAATACATCGGCGGTCACGGCACCTCGATCGGAGGTCTCGTGGTGGACGGCGGCACCTTCGACTGGGCGGCACACGCCGCGCGCTTCCCCACGCTGAACCGGCCGGACCCCAGCTACCATGGTGCCGTCTGGGTCGAGGCCGCAAAGCCGCTGGGGCCGATTGCGTTCATCCTCAGGATGCGGGTCATCCTGCTGCGCGACGTGGGGGCCTCCATGAGCCCCTTCAACGCTTTCCTGTTTCTTCAGGGCCTGGAAACGCTGCCGCTGCGCATGCGGGCGCACTGCGACAACGCGGCCCGCGTCGCCACTTTTCTTGCCGCGCATCCCAAGGTGACCAAGGTCATCTATCCAGGCCAGCAGTCCGGGGAGATGCGGCGGCGGGCAGATGCATACCTGCGGGGCGCATACGGGGCTCTGGTCGGCTTTGAACTGGGTGAGGGTCGGGAGGCAGGACGCCGCTTCATCGATGCGCTGCAACTGGTCTACCACGTGGCCAACATCGGAGATGCGCGCACCCTCGCCATTCACCCTGCGACGACCACGCATTCGCAATTGTCGCTGGAGGACAGGCTCGCGACCGGCGTCTCCGAAGGCTACGTGCGGCTGTCCGTCGGCATCGAACACATCGACGATATCCTGGACGACCTGGCGCAGGCTCTTGAGGCGGCCTGACGTCATGCCACCCTCGCCGCAGAAGCCTCTCGGCAGCTTTCCGCGCACGCGCCTTCGCCGGCCCCGGCGGACGGCCTGGTCGCGCCGTCTGGTGGCCGAGAGCCGGATCTCGACCAGCGATCTGATCTGGCCGGTCTTCGCCCTTGCCGGTGA
>DAIQPV010000356.1:0-2891 GCA_036787145.1 Rhodospirillales bacterium | reverse complement strand
ATGGGCGGCAACCTGTTGCGCCGAAACGCTCATCCGTGATTTCCAAACGGACTCTCAGGCCGCCTGTGCGCACAGGAGAGCGGGTTCTCGCAGGATCGGCCTGCTGATGCTGTGGTGACGCCGCAACGAGCGGAGCGCTTGGCGTGTCACAGGGACACGGGCTGCTACGACGGGCAGCCGGCCCAGCCGGCACGGTTCGCCGAGCAGTTCGCAGGGAACTCCTGCGTCGTCCAAAGCGCTGGCGATGATCCGTCGTGGCGTCACCACCAGGTAAGCGGAAATGTCATGGAGAAGCCCAAACTCGGCGAAAGCGCAGAACAGCTCTCCGAAAATCCGCCCGCGGCGTGCCGGCGCCAGATCCCGATCGATGCCGAGGCGGCTGATTTCCCATACCTTGTCGATGGAGGGCAGCTCGCCGGGCCCGGCGATCTCGGGCCACAGTTGTTGAATCATATACGGCCTCGTGGTTGGGATCAGTCTGGCGACCCCTCGCGGACGACCGGCCTCGTCGCGCCAGAGCAAATAAGTGGCTGCAGGCGTATCAAATTGATCCCACTCCATTCCGTGCCAGCACGGTACATCGTACTGCTGGCGTTGGACGAAGATCCGATGGCGCAGGCGGTGCGCGGCGGGCAGGGCATCTGCCAGCAGATGCGCTGTTTCCAGCGTTATTGCGTCGATCATAGAAACCTCGGCTGGTGGCGAAACGGCGGCCGGAAGGCGCCGCTTCGCCCACTGCCTCAGGCGGACCAGACGAATCGGACAAAGGGGAAGGTGAGGAGATTGCCGGAAACGGGCAGATCTGTGACGGCCGTCGTCAGGTTTATATACCCGCTACTTCCAACGCGCAATAGGATTTAGGAAAATAATCCTATGATCGTCCGGTTATCCTGCCGTTACCTGAACATCGACGGTCATGCCGGTGAAGACATCGCCAGGTCCTTTAAAACTCCCCTGCAAAGGAACCGCCTGCAATGGATCGCGAGTGACCGCCACCCGGATCAGGTTCTCCCCACCGACGATGCCGTTCGTCGGATCAAATTCCGTCCATCCGGCGCCGGGAAGATAGACCTGCGCCCATGCGTGCGTGGCCGCCCCGCCGACGAGGCCGGCCGATGCGTTGTCTGTGGCAACGTCGTAGAGGTAGCCGGTCACGAACCGGGCCCCCAGGCCGAGGGAACGCACGGCTTCGATCAACAAAAGTGCATAGTCCCGGCAGGTGCCCGTGCCCGAGGCCAGCGTTTCGGCCGGCGACTGCGTGCCGAATTGATCGCGCGCCTGATAGGTCAGTTGCTCGCGAATGGCGCGGGTCATCCCGGTCA
Organism: Rhodospirillales bacterium; assembly: GCA_036787145.1. Taxonomy (GTDB): domain Bacteria; phylum Pseudomonadota; class Alphaproteobacteria; order Rhodospirillales; family Defluviicoccaceae; genus Defluviicoccus. Next base: position 1,569 of record DAIQPV010000356.1, on the reverse strand, counting down.
GCAATTCCTGCGTATCCAGCGGCTTCCCCGAGTAGAACGTCTTCACCCACGCCGCGAGCCTGCCTTCGGGATCCGGATAACGTTGTTCGATCGAAGGCATAAGATCGGGCAATTCGCTCGATGAGTACTGGAAGGGATAGCTCCCGGCCCTTTGATCGAGAGGAAAGTCGGTTTCGGTCACCCCGTAGTGTTCGAGCCGGATCTCACTCTCGAACCGAAGCTCGGCACTCTGGTCCGCGAACGTCGCGATCGCGATCGAATTGCCGAAAACGTCGTAGAGCCACCGCACTTTTGCCGGCGGCGAGATGGTGAGCCTGGTCTCCAGCAACCGCATGCTGTGACTGTCGCGCGGCCGAAACATCAGCCGATGCTCGCCGAACGACACCGGTTGCGCATAGCTGTACACGGTCGCATGGCGAACCGTTAGCGTTTTCACGGTCTTAGCTCTCCTCTCAAACAACCGGATGCGGCCGCCAGCCGAATTCGTTCTTAACAAATCTTGTTGATTGCCCTCCCCGCCACTGAATATTCCGTGAAGGAGACGAGGGACTAAGCGGCATCGGCGGTGGGGTCATAGCACGGTTTCGGCTCCTTTAAGATCATTGTTCTCGTGCCCTTCACCCCCTACTTCTGAGGTCTCTAATAAATCCGACCGCGATCAGGGAGACGCGTCGTGACATGGGATCGCGACAACGCCAGCGAGGATGAGACGGCCAGCGGTGGCAGCCGGGATCCGGTGATCGGCGGCGGCACGAACGTGCTTGACCTTGGCCCGGCCGGCGCGGCTCCGACTCTGGTCGATCCCTTCGGTCGCGCCATCACCTATCTGCGCGTTTCGGTCACCGATCGTTGCGACTTCCGTTGCGTCTACTGCATGGCAGAGCAAATGACGTTCTTGCCGCGCCGCGAATTGCTCGCTCTCGAGGAACTGGACCGGCTGTGCAGCGCGTTCGTTGGTCTGGGCGTGCGCAAGCTCCGGATCACCGGCGGCGAGCCTTTGGTGCGACGCGGGATCCTGGGGCTGTTCAGGTCGCTGTCCCGGCATCTGTCGGCAGGAGCGCTGCGCGAACTGACGCTCACCACCAACGGCAGCCGGCTGGCCCCGCACGCGGCCGACCTGGCCGCATGCGGGGTTCGGCGGATCAATGTTTCTCTCGACACGCTGGACCCTGGCAGATTCCGGCAAATTACCCGCATCGGCGAGCTGTCACAGGTGCTGGCCGGACTCGATGCTGCGGTCGCGGCAGGGCTGCGGGTCAAGATCAACGTCGTCGCGCTGAACGGTATCAACGATCAGGAGATTCCGGCGCTGATGCACTGGTGCGCGGGACGCGGCTTCGACATGACGGTGATCGAAGTCATGCCGATGGGAGAGATTGGTTCCCACAACCGGCTCGAGCAGTACCTGCCTCTGTCCGCGCTTCGTGAACGGCTGGAAGAGCGTTTCACGCTGACCCCGCTGGGCGTCCGCACCGGGGGACCGGCACATTACGTTTTCGTCGAGGAACTCGGGTTGCGGCTGGGCTTCATCGCGCCGCAGACTCACAACTTCTGCGAAGGCTGCAACCG
>DAIQPV010000355.1:0-2913 GCA_036787145.1 Rhodospirillales bacterium | reverse complement strand
CTAAGGTGACGATGAGATCGCAAAGGGGGGGGGGACTGCGGAAACCCGGCTGTCCAACAGCGCCACGCAAGAATTTCCGTTTCTAAACTGCGAACAAGTTAGCGGCGCTGAATTTCGCGGGCAGCTTTTGGTAGAACGCGGCTCTCACTGCATGCACCCCCCGTGGGGAAGATTTTGGGAGGAGGGCGGCATGAAAAGCGGGCGTGCGCTGTTAGCGGCGGTATTCGTACTGCTGGCGTGGGTGTCCGGGGCCAGTGCCCAGCGTAGCTATTTTGCGGAGCTGTCGACGACAGGAGTTGCGACAGACCCTGCAGGTAATATCTATGCGGTTGCGGATGCCGTATCTGCTCAATATCTAGTCAAACTGAACACAGCTGGCCAGATCATTAATGCCGCTCAGCTTCCGAACTCCGGATTTTTTGATATTGCGAGTTACAGTCTGGCATTCGATCCTGTTATCAATGCGTTGTGGGCGTTAAGAAGGGACGGCTCGATCTTACTTTTAAACCCGGAAAATCTACAAGGTAGCGTCATATTCAATGTTCGATCGCTGCCAACCGACGCGACTGCCATATATGATGTTGCGACGGGTACAATCGGGCCAAACGGGAATGTTATTCCTGCTTCGTCTTCGTATGGCGATGTGGCAGTCGTTTGGCGCGGTGAAACACTGGACCTGCTGGTGAGCGGCTTGTCCGTAAATAATCCATTCATCACTCGCATTCGATTTGTGCAAAGTGGTCAGGCCTTTCAGGGAGCAAAAGTTCTAGCTTCAACGACTGCTCCATCTGCGCCAGCTCCAGGCACATATCAATGCTATGATCCCACCCAATTCGACACGTGCGGAACAGGAGGAAATTTGCCCAGAGGCGTTGCCGCCACACCGCAGGGAGCAGTTGTTACGACCCTGCCGATCTCAGGGAGGGGCGAATCGGTCTATATTTTCTCAGTAGATTTCCCCGAAATTGGAGCAGCCTTCCCCACGCCCATCCTGAGTGGTGTGATGAGCTACGGAATGACCTTCGACAATGCGAACAGCATCCATATCGTGGGACAGACGGCGGTCTGCGGGGGAGATCCAAGCTCCCTCCTCATGATGACGCCGGCTGGGGTCAGGTGTATTCCGGGAGGTGATCTGTACGGGACGGCCTTTGACGTAGCAGTATCACCGGGCGCCGATGTTGCTTATACCGGACACCCTGGAATCGGAATGTTTGCTTGGCGGCTTGCTCCCTAAGGGACTGGTTATTAATAAAAAAGTATATCGCTCTATCCTCGTTACCTATGATAGTAGCGCGATGACAAAATTTGGTCGCGTCCTTCTCTTCTCTGCTCTGACTGTACTGGCTACCGTGTCGAGTGGGGCTGAAGCCGGCAGCTCGGCAAGCGGGGCAGTCAGCGTTTCTCAAGGCGTGGTCTCGGTAAATTCTAACGCGATTTTTCTAGAAACCGTGCTTCAAGAGCTCGCTCGACTGGCGGGGTTTGAGTTAATCATTGATGGCGTCCTTCCAAAGGTGCCAGTACAACGTCTTTCGAATGTTCCGATTGAAGATGCCATCCGCCGACTAATCGGGGATCGGACACTGGTCATAGTTCACAATAAAGATGGTAACGAGGAAAAACTGTCAACCGTTCGGGTTTATTCTGGCGTAGCAAACAGTTCGAGGCGGGCACCGAAGATCTCGCGAGACATCAGCAAGGAGGCAAGTATCGGCATGCAGCCGCCGATCCGAGCTGATTATTCGCTTGTAGAAATTCCAGCTTTAGACGCCCTGCCGAGGTTTAGTCATCCGCAGGGTTCGCCGCTTCATAAAGACCCATGGGGGTTATTTTTGCCATCATCGCCCGTTATTGAGCAGGCACAAAAACGTTCCAGAGAGAGCGCTCGACGACCGTCAGGTTTTATGGGCCAACGCATTTGGAAGGATCCTTCGCTTGAGCGGCGTGAGGGGAATTCGAGTAACACTTCCCCCGAGAATTAATCCCCATGGCATGGCGGTCTGGTCGATCCGGCAGTACGGCTGGCTGGAGCTGAGCTTTACAGAGGCCTATTTCCTGTCAATGCTGGAACGGAAGGGGTGGACGGTCGTCAAGCACGACTGCCCGTTGACCGCCGCCGGGGTGACCTACGTCGCTCAGCGCGCCTAGCCGGGGGAGGGCCTTGCGTGGTTTGCCGCCGTCGTTACAGTGCAGGGCGCGATGACCGCTTCGTTGCCGTTCGACCCTGCACCGCGCTTCGATGTCGCCTTTCGCCGGCAGTTGGAGCAGCTTTACCGGTGGCGGCGGGACGTCCGGCGGTTTCGCACCGAACCGCTGGATGACGGCCTGCTCGACAGGCTGATCGAACTCGCGATGCTCGCCCCGTCGGTGGGAAACAGCCAGCCCTGGCGGTTCGTCAAAGTCGATGATGCGGAGCGCCGGGCCAGGGTCCGGGACAACTTTGAGCAGTGCAATCGGGCGGCGCTGGCCGAATACGAGGGTGAGCGCGCGGCACTCTACGCGCGGCTCAAGCTGGCCGGGCTCGACCGGGCGCCGGTTCATCTGGCCGTTTTTGCCGATGAAGGCACCGACTGCGGCGGGCAGCTTGGCCGTCGCACCATGCCGGAGACGTTGACGTGGTCTGTCGTTGGCGCGGTTCATGCCTTTTGGCTGGTGGCACGGGCGCATGGCGTCGGCGTCGGCTGGGTCTCGATCCTCGATGCCGGGACCGTGCGGGACGCGCTGGCGCTCCCCGCGAACTGGTCTCTGGTCGCCTATCTGTGCATCGGCTGGCCGGAGGAGGAGCATCTCGACCCGGAGCTGGAGCGCGCCGGCTGGCAGCGACGCTTTGGCGATCTGGCACGCGTCATCGTGCAACGCTGATCCCGTTCCATCCGTTCACCCTGCGACGCCTTGACTCGCCGGCGCCGATTG
>DAIQPV010000017.1:0-19228 GCA_036787145.1 Rhodospirillales bacterium | reverse complement strand
GAGGGGCGTCTCGAAGTTCGCGCCTTCGATCGTCAAGCTGTTCCTGCTCGACCAGTACGACGACGCCGAGCTCCGACCGCAAGAAGGTGGCGGCGATGCACGCGCTGTTCATCACCACGCCGCAGCCGGCCGAGCCGTTCGATGCGCAGGAGAGCACCGGCGAGAACGGCGAGCGGACGCTCGACCTGCAGCCGGGACAGATCGTCATGCTGGAGCCGGGCGAGCAGGTGCAGACCTCCGATCCGGCGGACTCCGGTGCCACCTACGAGCCGTTCCAGTACCGCACCCTGCTGCAAGTCTCGGCGGCGCTGGGCATTCCCTACGCGTATCTGTCGAATGACATGATCAAGGCCAACTACTCCAACGCGCGCCTCGCGCTGCTGGAGTTCCGCCGGCGCACCGAGGCCTGGCAGCACGCGGTGATGGTCTGGCAGCTGTGCCGGCCGGTGTGGACGCGCTGGATGGACACCGCGGTGCTGGCGGGGGCGCTGGGCATTCTCGGCTACGAAGCCGACCGGCGGTCGTACCTGGCGTGTTCGTGGCTGCCGCCGAAGTGGGACTGGGTCGATCCGCTGAAGGACGCCAAGGCCGAGATCGAACAGATATCGCACGGCCTGAAGAGCCGCAGCCAGGCGCTCGCCGAGCGCGGCTACGACGCGGAAGCGGTCGACGCCGAGATTGCCGCCGATCAGGCGCGCGAGAAGGCGCTGGGGTTGCGCTTCAGCGCTAGGAACTCCACCCGGGACGCCGCGACGGACGCCGACGAAGGCGACGCCGCTTTCGAACGATCGAACCATACCACCGGCTGAACTGCTCATGGACCTGAAGAGTCTCGCCGCCGCCCGGCTCGCCGGCCGGCCGTGGGCAATCGCGCCCGGTCGACTGGAAGGCCTGCTCGGCAGCGCGCTCGCACTCACGCCCGGCGCCGAGCTGCCGTCCTGGCTGCAGGAGGCAAGCCGCCGGCAGGACTACACGATGACGGAAAGCGGGATCGCGATCATGCCGGTGCTGGGTCCCTTGGTCGCTCGCGGCGACTGGCTGACCACGCTGCTCGGCGCCAGCGAATACGGTGCCGTCGCCGAGGCGCTGAGCCATGCCGCCGCTGATCCGGCGGTGCGCGGCATCCTGCTCGAGCTGGACTCGCCCGGCGGCGAGGTCGGCGGCCTGTTCGACCTGGTCGAGGAGATCGCCGGCATCCGGGCGCAATCCGGCAAGCCGTTGTGGGCGATCGCGTCGGAATGTGCGCTCTCTGCCGCCTATGCCGTCGCGTCGGCCGCCGACCGGCTCTACGTCACCCGCACCGGCGAGGTCGGCTCGGTCGGCGTCGTCGCCGTGCACCTCGACGAGAGCGGCGCCGATGCGATCGCCGGGCTGAAGTGGACGCTGCTCCACGCCGGCGCGCGCAAGACCGACGGCAACCCGCACCAGCCGCTGTCGCCGCGCGCGGCCGCCGACATCCAGGCCGATGTCGATCGCCTGTACGACGACCTGGTCGCCCGGGTCGCCCAAAACCGAAAGCTGGGCGCGGACGCCGTCCGCGCCGGCGAAGCCGCGATCTGGCGCGGCGAACGGGCGATTGCCGCCGGCTTCGCCGATGGCATCGGCACCGTTGCGCAGGTCGTGGGCGAGCTGTCGGCGAGCCTGGAGCCGAAACGGCTGCGCAGCGCCGCGCCATCGCCCGCCCGTCAACCATCGAAGGGGGCTTCCCTGATGACCGAAGTTGCCACAGACGCCACGACGCCGGATGCCCAGCCGCCGGTCGTGCCGTCCACACCGATCACCGATCCGGCCGCCACCGCGGCGGTGCCGCCGTCCGGGACGAGACCGGCGGCGGGAAGTGACGAGGCGGCGATCGCCGGCCGGTTGCGCGCCGAGTTTGCCGAGATCGCGACGATTGCCGCCCAGGCCGGCCGTCTCGGCGTCGACCTCGACGCCGCCGACGCGATGCGGCGGGGACTGAAGCCCGACGCCATGCGCCGGTCCGTTCTCGACCAGCTGGCGGCACGCTCCGAAGCCGCCGATGTCCTCGCGGCAGCACCAGCGCCCGCCACCCCCGGCGACAGCCCGATCGTCAGGCGCGCCCGCGAGCGGGCCGCCGCGGGCAGCCGATAAGGAACCCTGCCATGCCCGTTCTGACCAAGGCGCCGAGCCTCGGCGATCTGCTGAAGTTCGAACTCAGCGCCGGCTACTGCCGCGAGACGGTGACGCTGAAGGCCGGTACCAGCTATCCGCTGGGCGCGGTGCTGGGCCGGATCACGGCAAGCGGCAAGTATCGGCTGTCGCCGGCGACAGAGGTGGTCGGCGACGAGGGTGCCGAGACCGCCATCGCCGTGCTGCTGGAGGCGGTGGACGCGACCGCCGCCGACCGGACCGGCCTGATCGCCGCGCGCGGCCCGGTGATCCTGTCGAAGGCGGCGCTGGCGTTCGACGCTTCGGTCGATCAGACGGCGGAGAAGACGGCGAAGCACGTGCAGCTCGCCGCCCTCGGACTGGTCGCCCGCGACGCCGCCTGATCATAAGGATCTCCCGCAACCATGGTCACCATGATCAACCCGTTCGACACCGGCGGCTATACGCTCGCCGAGATGACCGAAGCCATCAACATCCTGCCCAACGTCTACAGCCGGCTCGGGCAGATGGGCCTGTTCCGCTTCGAGGGCGTCACCCAGCGCAGCGTCGTCATCGAGCAGGCGGAAGGCGTGCTCAACCTGCTGCCGACGGTGCCGCTCGGCGGACCCGCCACCGTCGCCAATCGCGATCTGCGCTCGATGCGCTCGTTCACCATTCCCTGGATCCCGCACGACGACGCGATCACGCCGCAGGACATCCAGGGGGTGCGCGGCTTCGGGATGAGCGATGCCGCCGATCCGCTGGCAACGGTGATGGAGCGCAAGCTCACCCGGATGCGCGTCAAGCACGCGCAGACCCGCGAATACATGGAGGTCAATGCGCTCAAGGGCATCGTCAAGGACGGTGCCGGAGTGACGCTCTACGACTACTTCACCGAGTTCGGCCTCGCCCAGCAGTCGGTCGACTTCGTCCTCGGCACCGCCGGCACCAGCGTTCAGGCGAAGGTGCGGGAGGTGCTGCGCAAGATCGAGACCGAGCTGAAGGGCGAGACGATGAGCGGCGTCTTGGCCCTCGTCAGCCCGGAGTTCTTCGACAGGCTGATCGGCCATGCCAAGGTGGAGGACGCGTATCGGTACTTCTCCGCGACCGGCGCCCAGCCGCTGCGCGAGGACACGCGGCGCCGCTTCCCGTTCGCCGGCATCGTCTTCGAGGAGTACAACGCCACCGTCACGCTTTCCACCGGCTCGACCGAGACGCTGATCGGCGCCGGCGAGGGCATTGCCTTTCCGCTCGGCACCCTCGATACCTTCGTCACCTACGGGGCGCCGGCCAACCTGATCGAGACGGTCAACACCATCGGCCTTGCGATGTACGCCCGCCAGCTGGCCCGCCCCGACGGCAGCGCCATCGAGGTCAAGACCGAGGCCTCGATCCTGCCGGTCAACAAGCGGCCCCGCCTCGCCGTCAAGATCCACAGCAGCAACTGATGAGCATCTTCTCCGCCGCCATCGACGCGTTGTTCTGCGATCCGAACCTCGCCCGCGATGCGGTCTTTCGCGCCGGTGGCACCGGCCCGGATCTGCCGGTGCGGGTGATGCTGCGCCGGCCGGACCGCATCGGCGAATTTGGCGAAACCCGCCTCGCCGCCGCCACGACGCTCGTCGACATCCGCGTCGCCGAGGCCGCGGCACCGGAGGAGGGCGATGCCATCGTCATCGGTGGCGAGACCTTCATCGTTCAGGGCCAGCCGCTGCGTGATGCCGAGCGCCTGGTCTGGACCCTCGAGGTGCGGCCGGCATGAGGCTGCAGGCGGCCCTGCAGGGCGACTTGAACGCGTTGCTGCAGGCGGAACTCCGCACCGCCGAACGCGCCGTCACCGCCGGTGTGCGCGCGGCCACCGACGGGCTCAAGGGCGAATTGCGACGGCAGATCACCGGCGCCGGTCTCGGCAGCCGGCTCGCCAACACCTGGCGCGGCGAGGTCTACCCCAAGGGCCAGCCGAGCCTCGCTGCCGCCGGTTCTGTCTGGTCGAAAGCGCCCGGCATCGTCCGGCTCTATGCCGAAGGTGCCGTCATCCGCTCGAAGCAGGGCCTGTACCTTGCCATTCCGACACCGGCGGCGGGAAAGTATGGCGATGGGCGGCGGAAGATCACGCCGCACACCTGGGAACGGATCCACGGCCTGCGCCTGCGCTTCGTCTATCGCAGGCATGCTCCCTCGCTGCTGGTCGCCGACAACGCCCGGCTGACGAAGCGGGGACGCGCCATGGCGAACATCGGCCGCAGCAAGGGCAATGCGTTCACCCGGCTCCCGGGCCGGACCACCGTGCCGCTGTTCGTCCTGGTGCCGCAGGTCAGCGTGCGCAGGCGGCTCGATGTCGAGGGAGCGGCGCAGAAGTGGATCGCGGCACTGCCGCAACTCGTGTTGCGCTCCTGGCCGGACCGCGGAGATACATGATGCAGAGCCGTCTTCCGGCGACCCGCTGCGCCCGACTGCGGCTGGTCGAGTCCGCTGCCTGGCTGACCGCGTTGCAGCTGCGCGGCCAGGGCGCCCAGGCGGACCTGGTGAGCGATGCCCTCGAACTTCTGTCCGCGGTGCTGGCGGACATGATCACCGACCGCCACGACCTGCATCGCAAAGTCGCAGGCCTCGGCGTCCGGGCGCTCGCCCACTACGGATACGAGCCTGTCCTGCAGCGCCAGCTCGAAGCGATCGCCGGCACATCGGACAGCAAAACGGTTCCCGACGGTGCCTAGCCGGCGGGAGCAGGTGCTGTCAGCGCTGTTCGCGCAGCTGCAGATTGTCTCCGGGGCCACCGTCCGGCGCAACGAGGCGCTGCCGGTGAGCGTCCCCGCCGGCGGCCTCGTCATCCTGCGCAACGGTGATCCCGGGGAGCCGGACGTGACGCTTAATCCGCGGACGGAGTTCTACAGCCACCGCGCCGAGATCGAGGCGTTCGTGATGCAGTCGATAGGCGGGGGTGAAGGCCTGCTCGATACCTTGCTGGGCGAGATCGGCGTCGCGCTCTTTGCCGATCGCAGCCTCGGTGGCCTCGCCGAGAACCTTATCTGGAGCGCACCGATAACCGACGTCATGGCGATCGAAGGGGCGGTGCCGATCCTGACCGCCCGCCTCACGGTCACCATCGAGTACCTGGTCGGCGATCCGCTGGCCACCTGACCTCATCACTACGGGAGATCGAGCATGGCGAAAGTCCGCGCCTACGGCGCCGACGCGACGCTGCTCGCCTGTCGCGAGACCAGCTATGGCGTAGCACCGCTCAGCGGCTATCGCTCGCTCGACTTCAAGTCGTGCGACCTGTCGGCCGAGCAGCCGCTCGGCGACGACCCGCTGCTCGGGCGTGGCCGCAATGCTCAGGACCCCTATCGCGGGCTGATCACTGACGAAGGCAGGATCGAGATCCCCCTCGATCTGCGCGGCACCGGCTTCTGGCTGACAGGGCTGTTCGGCACGCCGGCAATGACGCAGACCAAGGCATCCGGACAGATCGCGTTCGCCGGCCAGCCGGCGGCGAGCAGCACGATCGCGCTCAACAGCGTCATCTGGACCTTCGTCACCGGCTCGCCCACGGGCAACCAGACACAGATCGGCGCCGATCTCGATGCCACGCTGACAGCACTGGCATCCGATTTGAATGCTTCTGTCGACGCGCAGATCTCCAAGTGCACCTACACGGCGAACACGACCGACGATCGGCTGGAGATCGAGTTCGACGCTATCGGCACCACGGGAAATACGTTCACGCTGGCAGCCTCGGCCAACAGCACCGGCACCGCGTCGGCACCGACGCTGACCGGCGGCGGCCATCGGCACCAGTGGCTCTCGGGCGGCGACGCCATTCCCAGCTTCACCGTCGAGATCGGCCATCCGCAGCTGATCACGCCGGTGTTCTTCCGTCACCTCGGCACGGTGATGGAGAGCCTCGCCTTCGAGATGGGCCGGGAGGGGCCGGCGAACGGCACCGTGCAGCTGGTGGCGCAGGGTGAGGAGAAGGCCGGGGCGACGATCGACACAACGCCGCAGAGCTTCGCGCTCAAGCGCTTCAGCCAGGGACGCGGTTTTATCACGCGCGGCGGCGTGCCGTTGGCGGGTGTCACCGGCGGCAACCTCACGTTCTCCAACAATCTGGAGCGGGTGCGGGTGATCCGCGACGATGGCAAGATCGAGGCCGCCGAGCCGACGATCGCAACCTGCACCGGCGCAATGACGGTGAGGTTCGACGGAGCGACGCTGGTGGCGGAAGCCGCCAACGGGGAGCCGGTAGCGCTGGAGTACGGGTTCAGCATGGCCGACGGCTGGTCGCTCACCTTCGAGCTGTTCAGGGTGTTCCTGCCGAAGCCGAAGTACGCTGTGTCGGGGCCCGGCGGCGTCGAGGCAAGCTTCGACTGGCGTGCCGCCCATGACGAGAGCGTCGGTACCCTGCTGCGCGCTCGCCTGCTCAACGATATCGCCAGCTACGCATGATCATCTGCCGGATGGCGGCGCGGGCGGCGCACCTTCGCGCCCGTCCGGAGCCACCTGCAGGCAGACAGAAACCAGACGTTAACGCGAGCCGGCGCAAACTTCCGGCATGCGAAGCCTCCTGTCCCGCCTGCTGGCCCTGTTCGACGTCGCTGCCGATGAGACCGACAGCGAGCCGCCGTCGCTACTGCCGAACACCGAGTATGACCGGCTGGAGATGGAACACCCGAGCTACCAGTCGGTACGGCCGCTGAACAATCCGTTCTTCTGACGCGCTCGCAAGAGCGAGACTCGGGCGGTCGACGTCCGCTCTAGCCGGCGGCAGCAGCTTGTCGGTCGCCGACCCACAAGCCACCGTTCGTAGGGCCGGTCCCAGGCGCCGTGTCGCCAGACCGAGGACGTCAGCTTCCTGCGCGGCGGCAACCAGCAACCCAACCCGGAGCCAGTACAAGGGATGATTCGTCTCGATCTGAAGAGGGAGCCGCACTGGCTCGATCTCGGCCATGGCGTGCGCCTGCACATCAGGCCGTGCACGACAGCACTGATGATGGCGGCGCGCGCGGAAGCGCAGCGAGCGGCCATTGCATCGGCCAGCGACAGCGAAGCCGCCGGCATCCGCACCGCGGCCTTGATCAAGGCACTGGCGCGGCTCGCGGTGCTCGACTGGCAAGGCGTCGGCGACGCCGCAGGAAGCGCGGCGCCACTGACCCCCGAAGCGATTGACGCGCTGATGGACCTGTGGCCGATCGCCAGTGCCTTCGAGAGTGCCTATCTCGGGCCGGCGCTGCTGCTGGACGCGGAAAAAAACGCACTCGGGCCCGCGCCGAGTGGCATTTCGGTGGCGGGCCGGAGTATTGCACCAGCTGCGCCCGACTCGATCGGCCATGCGCCCGAGGCAAAATGGGATGCGACGGCCGGCGTTGCCCCTACCTCGAGCACGCGCCGTTGACCGACGCCGGCTGGCAGGCGTGGGACGTGCTCACCCGCTGCTCGGGCCAGCTGCGGCTGGCGCCGAACGCGTCCGCTGTCATCGGACTCGACCTCGCCGCCGCGATCGCGCTGGCGACGGCCCTCGGCTACGAGGCCCGCTCCGTCGCCGAGCTGCTGCCGGCCGGCGAAGCCGGACTGATCACGGCGCTGAACGGTCGCCTGGCCACCCGACACGAGTGAAGGTTCTCCACCATGGCCGATCGCAATCTCGCCATCCGTCTCGCGGTGATCGACGGCGGCAAGGTGAAGGCGGAGCTGCGCGATGTCGGCGACAGCGGAGCCCGCGCCCTGCAGCGGATCGAAGAGGCATCGCGTCCGGCTTCGCGGGCACTGCAGGCGCTGGACGGGGTGGCGGGAGAGGTGCGCGGCGGCCTGGAGGAGATGGCCAATCGTGCCGGCCCGCTCGGCGCCGGACTGATGCGGTTGGGCCCCGCCGGGCTCGCGGCGGCCGCGGCGATCGGCGCGGTCACCCTCGGGTTGAAGGTCAGCCTGGAGGAAGCGGCAAAGGCCGATCAGTCGTATCGCCGGCTGGACGCGGTGCTGAAAGCGACCGGGCATACGTCCGGCCTCACTGCGGATGAGATCGCGGCGTTCGCCGACGGCATCGAGCGCTCGACCTTGGCCACGGCAGAAGGCGTGCAGGATGCGGCCGCGGTGCTCGCCACCTTCCGCTCGGTGTCGGGCGAGACTTTCACCCGGGCGCTGAGCCTGGCGCAGGACATGTCCGCCGTGTTCGGACAAGATCTCGCCGGTGCCGCCACCCAGTTGGGCAAGGCGCTGGAGGATCCCCTGAACGGCCTCACGGCGCTGCGCCGGGTGGGCATCTCGTTCTCCGATGTCCAGAAGGAGCTGATCCGCGCGCTGGTCGAGACCGGCCAGACCGCCGAGGCGCAGCGGGTGATCCTGGATGCGCTGGAGAGCCAAGTGGGCGGGGCCGGCGCGGCCGAAGCAGGCGGGCTCACCGGGGCCACCAACCGGCTGCAGGATGCCTGGGGCAACCTGCTGGAGGCGATCGGCCGCACGCCAGCGGTGACTTCCATCGCCCAAGGCGCGCTCGACCTGTTGTCGGGCGCGATCGAGGGGATCACGTCCTCGATCGAGGACGATCCGATCGGTCAGCGCATCGCCACGACAACGGCAGAGTTGACGAGGGCCCGCGACGAGCTGGCGCGCATGCAAGCGGGTGGGCTGGGCACGCCGATGCTGGGCCAGCGCTTCGCCGTCGACGAGCAGCGCGAGCGGGTGGCAGCCCTCGAACAGGAGCGCGCGGCGCTGGCCAAGATTGGCGAAGCGGAGGCCAGTGCAACAGCGCAAGAACGGGCTCATGTCGAGGCCGGCAGGCTGGCAGCCGAAGCCGAGCGGCGCGCCGATGCGCTCGCCGCGCAGCGGAGCCAGCTGGACAAGGCGCTCGATCAGCTGGCGACCGATCCCGCCGAGCGGATCGCCCAGGTCAACCGCGAGCTCACCGAGACGAAGAAGCGCCTGGAGTCGCTGCGCGCGCCCGACGGCGACAATGAGGCGGACGTCGACGCCGCGGTCCGTGAGGCGGAAGAGATCGCGCGACGCAAGATCGCGGCGATCAACCAGCCGCTGGAGGAGGCAGCAAAGCGAGCCAGGGAAGCAGCCGAACGGCAATCGGCAGCCGAGCAGGCCGCGGCCGAACGCGCCTTTCAGGCGAACGAGAAGGTCGTAGACGATCGCGCCAAGCAGCTGGCGCTGTTCGGCGACGAGCGCCGGCAATTCGTCGACCAAGCGCTGTCGCGCTTGTCCGAGTCCGCGACCGACGAGCAGTGGGTGCAGGTCGAGCGGCTGGCGAATGCCCTCTATGACGAGAAGCTCGCTCGCGAGCAGCTGGCGGAGAGCCTGCGCGCCGAGCAACAGTTGCGCCAGCAAGGCGCGCGGCTCACCGAGCAGATGCGCACGCCGGCGGAGGAGCTGGCGGCGACCTTGCAGCAGCTCGATGCGCTGATGCAGGCCGGCGCCATCGACGCCGCGACGCACGGGCGTGCCATCGCCGAGGCCTACCGCGAGGCGGAGCAGGCGGCCGACCGGATGCTCGCCACCAGCCGTGACTGGCAGGACGGGGTGACGCGGGCGCTGCGCGACTATGCCGACCGGGCGATGGATGCGGCGAGCGCCGCCGAGCAGGTGACGACCCAGGCGTTCCAAGGCATGGAAGACGCGCTGGTCGGGTTCGTTACCACCGGCAAGCTCGACTTTGCCTCGCTCGTGGATTCGATGATTGCCGATCTGGCGCGGCTGTCGATCCGCATGGCGGTCCTCGGCCCGCTGGCGCAGGCGCTGAGTGGCGGGCTCGGCGGTTTGGTCTCCGGGCTGTTCGGTTCGTCGGCACCGACCGCGGGCAGCGGTGAGGCCGGTGCGGCGCCGGGGCCCGGCACCGGCGGGCTTTACGCGGAAGGCGGCGTGTTCGCCCACGGTGCCGTCATCCCATTCGCCCAGGGCGGCGTCGTCGACCGGCCGACCCTGTTCCCGATGGCGAACGGCATGGCCCCCGGGCACTTCGTCCCGGGGGTGATGGGCGAGGCGGGGCCGGAAGCGGTGCTGCCACTGAAGCGGCTCTCTTCCGGCCGGCTCGGCGTCGAGGCGGCGGGCGGCCCGCAGGTCACGGTGAACGTCATCAACAACGCGGGTACCAAGGTGACGACCGAGGAGCAGCGGGATCCCTCCGGCAACCTGAGCCTGAACGTCATCATCGATGCGGTCGAGGTGGCGATGGCGCAGCGGGCGACGCGACCCGGCAGCACGCTCAACCGCGCGCTCGCCGCCGCTGCCAACCCGATCCGTGCCAGATGACAGGAGCCAGGAGTCAGGTGCCAGGAAGGAGTTCGCCGCCCATGTTCGGTCGCCCGTGCCAGATACCCCTTCCTGGGTCCTGGTTCCTGACCTCTGACTCCTGACATGCCCATTCCATTGTGGCCGGTGTCGCTGCCGCAGCGGCCGCTGGCCGACGGCTTCGCCGAGACGCCGCCGAACTTGCTGGTGCGCAGCGCCACCGACATCGGCGCGGCGAAGGCGCGGCGGCGGGCTACGGCCGGAGTGACGCGGCTGAAGGCGGCGTTCCGGCTCAGCCCGGCGCAGCTCGCCACCTTTCGCACCTTCTTCGCTTCCGACCTGCAGGGAGGTGCCTTGTCGTTCTCGTGGACGCATCCGGTGACCGGTGCCGTCGGTGCGTTCCGCATCGTCCCGCCACCGAGCATCGAGCCCGTTGCCGCCGGCATGGCCTGGCGGATCAGCCTTGATTTGGAGCTATTGCCGTGACCCTGACCGATACCGCAGCGCGCGAGCTCGCGGCGCAGGACTGCGCCACCCCGTGGCTGGTGCTGCTGGAGATCAGCCACCCGCAACTGCCCACGCCGCTGCGGCTGACCTCGGATGGCGTCGCCACCCTCAGCAGCGGTGCCAGCTACGAGCCGTTTCCATTCGAGGTGACGCTCCCGGATGATGCCGAAGGCCGCGCGCCGCGTGCGCAGATCCGGATCGACAACACCAGCCAGGAGATGGTCGCCCTGCTGCGTGGGTTGACCACGCCGCCGTCGCTGAGCATCCGCATCGTCCGCAGCACCGATCCCGACGTCGTCGAGCGCGAATGGTCCGGGCTCGAATGGCGGGCCTCAACCTTCGACGTCGGCTTCGTCACCGGTACGCTCGGCGTCGACGACCTCGCCGCCGAGGAATTCCCCTACGTCACCTTCGACGGGAGGTTCCGGGCGCTATGGCCATAACTGCGTTCAGCTCGAAGTCCCTCGCTCCGCTCGGTGTACTTCGAGCTGGTTTCTATTGAGCGCGCGCCCTTGGGGCGGCCCTGCGGGCGCGCGCACGTTTTTCTTTGTTCTTCTGATCCCTGATATCTGACCTCTGGCATCCGATGACGCAGCCTCCGTCGTGGACCGCCGGCTATGTCGGCATTCCGTTCCTTGATCTCGGCCGTGACCGCGAGGGGTGCGACTGCTGGGGGTTGGTGCGGCTGGTGCTGGCCGAGCAGGCCGGCATTCAGCTGCCGTCGCTGGCGACCAGATACGGCAGCGAGGCGAATGCTGCCGGCGTGGGAAATGTGGTCGAGGCGGAACGCCGCTCCGGCGCATGGCAGCGGGTCGATGCCGGCGACGAACAGCCGTTCGACGTGGTCGAGATGTCGGGTGCGGCGCGGGTTCCCGGCTCCGGCTGGGCGTTCGGTTCGTTGCACGTCGGCATCGTCGTGGCCTCCGGCTGGCTGCTGCACGTCGAGCGCGGCACCGCTGCGGTGCTCGCCCGCTACCGCGAGGACCAGGCCATCCGAAGGCGCGTGCTGGGGTTCTGGCGGTACCAGGGGACAGGAGCCAGGAAACAGGAGACAGGATGGTGAGCAACAGCAGCCTCTCTCCCCTATCCTGTCACCTGCCTCCTGACACCTGTTCCCTGATCCCTGTCTCCTGTTGTCCCCATCCGTTCGAGCAGCGGCGCGTCGACTGTGCGGTGCCGGCGGGGTTGACGATCGCCGAGATCGTCGAGTTGATCCAGCAGGACCCGCTGCTGCGGATGCACGGCGTGGCGTTTCTCGGCGAGCAGGCGGTCGAGCGGCAGAATTGGCATCGGGTGCGGCCGAAGCCGGGGACGTATCTCTCGATCCGGCTGCTGCCGGCAGGCGGTGGCGGCTGGCGGATCGCGGCGATGGTCGGCATCGCGATTATCGCCGTCGTTACCACGGCGCTCACCTACGGCGCGCTGGCGCCGGTGTGGGGGACGACCGCAGCGGCGATCGCCGGCGGCCTCGCCGGCGCCGCGGTCACGCTCGGCGGCACGCTGCTGGTCAACACCTTCCTGCCGCCACCGGTACCGGAGCTGTCGAAGGACAAGGGCACCGAGAGCCAGACGTATCAGATCCTCGGCGCGCGCAACCGCATCGACATCTGGGGCAAGGTGCCGTTCCTCTGCGGCCGCTTCCGGCTGACGCCGCCCTATGCGGCGGTACCCTATCGCGAGGTGGTGGGCTCCAATACCTGGTGGCGGGCGATCTTCGCCGTCAGCCACGGCCCGGTGCACATCGAGGCGATGCGCATCGGCGCAACACCGATCGGAAACTATGCCGAGGTCGAGTGGCAGCTGCGCCGCGGCTACTGGACGATGTCGGACCGGGGTGCTTGGGATCCGGCCGCCGGCGTCTTTCCGGCGAACCCGAGCTTCGGGGATACCTGGACGGCGAGCTCTTCCGGCACCGTCAACGGGCTTGCGATCGTCGCCGGCCAGACCATCACCTTCAACCGGCTCGCCGATGCCAGCAGCCCATCAGCGTGGGATCTCGATCAGGGCAAGCCGTTCTCGCTCTATCCGTCCGACGTCTACGAGGATCCGCTGTCGGTAGCACTCACCTATGCTGCCGGCGGCCAGGTGCGAACGACGGCGCCGGGGGCCGACGAGATCGCGATCGAGATCGCCTTCGAGCGCCTGGTGCATATTCAGAACCAGCCGCCCGGCAAGAAGTCGGACCAGTCGGTGACCTTCCGGATCGAGCAGTCGCCGGCCGGCGCGAACGCCTGGAGCACGGTATTGGTCCGCACCATCACCGGCCGGCAGCAGACGCCGCTCTACTGGGGGCATCGCTGGCGGCCCGCCGAGTACGGCGCTGTCAATGCCAGCCAGAGCTACGACGTCCGGATCACCCGGCTCAGCGGCGATACCGACGAGGAGCGGAACTTCTCCAAGTGCTTCTGGACGGCGCTGCGCACGATCACCGCCGGCGATCCGGTGCCGGTGCCGGGGATCACGCTGATCGCGGTGCGCATCCGCGCCACCGGCCAGCTGCAGGGGACGATCGACGAGTTCAACGTCACCGCGCGGACGATCGCCCGCGACTGGGACGCCAGCACCAACAGCTGGGTGTGGCGGCCGACGTCGCAGCCGGCGGCGCTGTTCCGGCATATCCTGCAGCACCCGAGCCGACGGAAGCCCGCCACCGAGGCGCAGATCGATCTCGAGCGGCTGGTCTACTGGGACGACGTAACCCGGCCGGCCAGCCGAGAGTTCAACGGCGTCTTCGATGCCAAGACCTCGCTCTACAACGCACTGACCCGGATCGCGCGGCTCGGTCGGGCGATGGTCAGCTTGCGGGATCTGAAGTCCTCGGTGGTCATCGACGAGCCGCGCAGCGTGCCGGTGCGGATGTTCACGCCGCGCAACAGCTGGAACTACGAGGGCGAGATGACGCACGAGCCGGTGCCGCACGGCTACCGCATCGGCTTCGTCAACGAGCAGGCCGACTGGAAGACCGAAGAGGTGGTCGTCTACGACGACGGCTATTCGGCCGCCAACGCCACGCTGATCGACCGGGTCGAGATCGTCGGCCTGACCAGCCGCGACCAGGTGTGGAAGGAGGGCCGCTACCATCTGGCGCAGCAGCGGCTGCGGCGAGAGATCCATCGCATCAACTGCGACTTCGAGCAGCTCGCCTGCGAGCGCGGCGACCTCGTCGCCCTGCAGCACGACGTCATCGCTACAGGCCTGGCCTCGGCACGCATCGCCGGCGTCACGCAGGATTCCGCGGGCACCGTCCCCGACATCACCCTGGATGCGCCGGTGACGATGCAGACGAACAAGAGCTATGGCTTGCGCGTCCGCCGCGTCGTTGCCGGTGCCATGCGCACCGACCTTTACCCGCTGCGGACGATCGCGGGCGCCTCGCCACGACTGTTCTTTACCAACCCGCCGGCACTGATCGATGCCCCCGCCGCTGGCGATCTCTGCGCCTTCGGCGAGCTCGGCCGCGAGACCCTGCGGGTGCTGGTGCGCGACATCGAGCCGGGCGAGAACCTGTCCGCCGGGCTGACCCTGATCGCCGAGGCGCCCGGCGTGCATCTCGCCGAGCAGGGGCCGATCCCGCCCTATGATCCGGTAGTCACAGCACCGCCGGCGGTACCGGCACCGGTGGTGCTCGACATCCGCTCCGACGAACGCGTGATGCTGGTGACGCCGTCGCGCACGCTGATCGAGCGGGTGGTCTTCCAGCTGCAGCCGATCGCGATCGAGGGGGCGACGATCCACGTGCTCTACCGGGTCTCCGGCACGCAAGGGTCCTGGCAGGACGCGACGGTGCAGGAGGAAACGGCGACCGGCGTCGTCATCGTCGGCCCGCAGTCCGGCGAGACCTACGACTTCCGCCTGCAGTACACACACCCGAACCATCTCGCCTCGCCGGCGACGCAGGTCAACAGCCACTACGTCACCGGCCGAAGGTCACCGCCCGCCGACCTGCAGAACCTGACGCTCGCCGTCGTCGGCGGAGGTGCGCTGCTCCGTTGGGACCTGCCTCCGGATCTCGACGTGCAGTTCGGCGGCTGGATCAGCTTCCGCCACGCGCCGGACATGGATGCCACCCTGTGGCCGAACTCGACTTCGCTGGCCCGCGCCGTCACCGGCGATCAGACGCACGTCTTCCTGCCGCTGAAGCCCGGCACCTATTTCGCCCGGGTCTACGACGCCGACGGCCGGCCGGCCAACGGCGTCGCCGCCGTCTCGACCAAGCAGGCGAGCCTGCTGGCGTTCTCGCCGGTCGGCAGCGTCGAGGAGGACCCGGCGTTCCCCGGCACCAGGACCAGGTGCACCGTCGTCGACGATGGACTGATGCTGGATGCCGAGGACTTCGATGCCGTGCCCGACGTCGATGCACTGACCAACTGGGACGACACCGGCGGCGTTGCCGGCAGCGGTCTTTATCAGTTCGCCGCCGGCATCGATGCCGGAGCGGTGCGCCGGTTGCGGCTGACCAGCCGCCTCGAGCTCGACGCGGTCAACCAGTTCGAGTTCTGGGATGCCAGGATCGGCGCGATCGACGACTGGCCGGACGTCGACGGAACGCTCGGCGCCTCGGTCGATGCCAGCATCTGGGGCCGGCTGACCGACGACGATCCGGCCGCGAGCCCGGCCTGGGGCAACCTCATGCGCATCGACTCCGCCGAGATCGACGCGCGCGCCATCGGCCAGATCGAGTGCCGGATGCGCTCCGACGACCGGCTGTTCAACCTGTGGATCACCCAGCTGCGCGTCGCCGCCGACGAGGTAGAGTGATCAGGAGCCAGGTATCAGGAACCAGGTGCCAGGAAGGAGTTCGACCCCAATGCTCGAGCGTTCATGCCGATCCTCTCGTCCTGGTTCCTGGCTCCTGTCTTCTGGCTCCTGAAATGCCCGATATCGCGAAGCTCGACGCCGACGGCACGCTGATCGCCGTCGAGACGGTCACCGTCGACCGCCACCGGACCGATCCGCAGGCCGGCACCGTCGCCCTGCCGGACGGCCACGACATGCGCCAGCGGCTGAGGGGCTACCGCTGGGACTTCCGCCGCCACTGCTTCCTGCCGCTGACCACCGAGCCGCTCGAGGTCGCCGAGCGCGACACGCCCGATCTGGTCGAAGCCCTGGTGCAAGCGATCGAGCACCTCGAACAGGCGCTGAACATCCCGCTGCCCAAGCGCAGCAAGCAGGCGCTGCGGGCCTACCGCCGCCGCGTGCCGCGACGGCAGGAGCCAGAGGACAGGAGCCAGGAACCAGGAAGAAGCAGCAGTACGGAGGTTGCCACAGATGCTTGAGCATTCCTGCCCGTCATCTCGTCCTGGGTCCTGGCTCCTGGCTCCTGGTTCCTGAACATGAGCCAGTCCTCCGATCTCGGCGCGGTCGCCAACCAGCTGGCGGCGCTCTACCGCGCCCGCGTCAATGCCAACATCCAGGCGCTGGCGACCCAGCACTACGGCGCCACCGAGCCGCCGGTGATCTACCCGAACCTGCTCTGGTTCGACAGCGGCACCGGCTATGTCAAGCTGCGCGATCCGACCAACACCAGCTGGTGGACCGTCGGCACCATCGGCCCGCCGATGAAGTGGACCAACGTCGATATCCCGCAGACCGCGTTCACCACCGGCGACGTCAAGCAGACGTTCAAGACCGCCGCCGATCCCGGCTGGGTGATGATGAACGACGGCTCGATCGGCGATGGCAGCTCGGGGGCCACCACCCGCGCCAACTCGGATACCCAGGCGCTGTTCAGCCTGCTGTGGGCCAACACCAGCGATGCCTGGTGCAAGCTCTACGCGGCGGGAAGCTGGACCGCGACCGGCCGTGGCGCGTCGGCCGCCGCCGACTGGGCGGCGCATCGGCACATCCTGCTGCCGAAGGTGCTGGGCCGGGTGCTGGCGATCGCCGGCTGGGGCGCCGGGTTGTCCAACTTCGGGCTGGCGACCTGGCACGGCGCCGAGTTCGTCGGCCTCGGCCTCAACAACCTGCCGGCGCACACCCACAGCTTCGGCGTACCCGCCCACACCCACACCGTCCCCGGCATGAGTGGCGGGGCCGCGGGTGCTTCGGGTGGTGACCGCACCTATCCGCTGTGGGGCGGCGGCGTGCAGACCGGCGCCGGCGGCGGCTTTGCCGGCAATACCGGCTCGGCCGGCGGCGGCGAGCCGCACTTCAACATCCAGCCAACCTGCTACATCAACGTGATGATCAAATTGTAATGTCGGCGGAAGTCCCTCGCTGCGCTCAGTGTACTTCCGCCGAGTTCAAAGGACAGCGCGCCCTTGGGGCGGCCCTGCGGGCGCGCTGACGTTTTTTCTTTCTGACATCTGTGATGCAGGAACCAGGCACCAGGAACCAGGTGCCAGGAAGGAGTCTGCCATTCATGCCCGAGCGTACTTGCCACTCATCTTGTCCTGGTTCCCGGTTCCTGGGTCCTGGCTCCTGACATGCAGTCCGCAACCTTCGGGGCGGTGCCGACCGGCCTCGGCGCGCAGGTCCGCCAGGACTTCAACCTCGCCAACCAGGCGGCGGCGACCGAGCACGAGGGCGCCTTCGCGCCGTCGGTCACCTATCCGTTCATGCGCTGGCGCAACGACGCCGGCAAGCTGCTGCGGCGCCGCAACGCCGGCAACTCCGGCTGGGAGATCATCGAGAACTACGGTGCGACCACCGATCCCACCGTGAACGACGATGCCGCCGACGGCTACGTCCGTGGGGCGATGTGGATCAACGTCGCCGCCGGCCGGCTGTTCTTCTGCACCGACGCGACCACCGGCGCCGCCGTCTGGGTGCAGGCCGGCGGCGGGGGCGGCGGCGTCGCTTCGGTCTTCGGCCGCACCGGCGCGGTCGAAGCGCAGGTCGGCGACTATACCGCCGATCAGATCGGGGACGGCGGCGGCAAGGTGGTGATGACCGTGGCCGAGCGCAGCACGCTGGCGAGGGTCAGCTTTCCTCCCAAGGTGATCCCGCTCGTGGGCACCAGCTCCAGCGCCGACAATGCCGCCATCAGGGCGGCGATCGCGGCGATCAAGGCCTCCGGCCAGCCCGGCGAGCTGCTGATGTCCGGCGACTTCATGATCGGCCATGAAGCAGATCTGAGCGGCATCGATCCCGACAGCTGTCCCGATCTCAAGCTCACCGGCCGCGGCTCCTGCCGCTGGTACAAGGGCGTCGCCGCGACGACCACCGGGCTCACTGGCGGCGAGGATCCGGTTGACGGCAGCGCGTACCGGCTGCTGGCGCGGGATGTCGACGACGGCCCGGGCAAGACGCTCGTCATCCGGAACATCCTGTTCGAGGGCGACCTGGAGACAACGATGAAGCAGCTGGGCGATGCCAGCCGGCTGATCGCCCTCGACCACTACGACCGGGTCGAGCTGACCCAAGTCGAGGGCCGCTGGGCCTCGCAGATGGCCTTCACCTTCGGTTCCTGCAACCAGGTCCGCGCCAGCCGCATCCATCTCAACCGCATCGCCCGCGACGGCTTCAACGCGTCCAATTGCGCCGACGTCGCGGTCAGCGATTCCGACTTCGACTGGATCATCGACGACTGCTGTGCCGCCAACCTGTCGGCGGTCGTTGCCGACGATCCCGGCCAGCAGCGCGCGTTTCGCTTCACGGGAAATCGCGTCTACAACGCGCAAGGCGCGAAGGTGTTGGGCGGCAAGAACGTCACCATCCTCGGCAACAGCTTCCGCGCGCCGCTGAACTATGCGGTGTTCCTGGGCGACGATCCCAGCTACGGCGAAGGGGCGCGGCCGATCGAGGATGTGCTGGTCTACGCCAATACCGTTACCGACCTGGTCACCGCCCACCAGTACGGCAACGACAGCTACGTTGATACCGCGATTATCGTAAGCCAGTTCAGCGCCATCCCGCACAACGTCGTCATCCGCGGCAACATCCTGGCGCAGCGGACGGCGACCAGTGGGCTGACCTGGTCGCAATTGAAGCTGCGCGGCATCGAGGGTGAGAACCGGCAATGGCGGCAGGACGGCCCCACCGGCAGCATGCTGTGGTACGACCCGACGCTGACCGAGGAGATCTTCGTCGGCCAGGGCAAGGCGGTCCGTGTCGAAGCGCCGAACGGGCTCGACCGGCTGACCTACGACATCGACGACAACCGCATTGAGGGCTTCTCCAACGACGCCTTCCTGCGCTCGCAGCCGGCCTGGGCGGGGGACCAGCTGTGGACGGTGCCGGTCTCGCCCGGCGAGTTTCCGGTGGGTGCCGACGCACGTCTCACCGACCTTGATCTCCGCGGCTACCAGCAGATGCGACTGGTGGTCCGGGTGGGATCGCCGGGCGGGCCCATGGACGCGCAGCTCAACTGGTCCTTCTCCCTCGACGCTGGTGCGACCTGGACCGCCACCCTTGCGACCGCCACCCTCGACGAAGCGAACCAGAC
>DAIQPV010000354.1:0-2947 GCA_036787145.1 Rhodospirillales bacterium | reverse complement strand
GTACGTGCGCGTGCACGATCTGGAGCTCATGTTCGGCTGCGCCAGCTTTCCCGGCACCGAGCCGGCACAGCTGGCCGCACAGCTGTCTTATCTGCACCACTACCATCTGGCACCGCCGGCCTTGCGCCCCCGGGCCCTGGCGCACCACTATGTGCCGATGGGCATCCTTCCCCAGGCGGATTTCGATGCCCAGGCGGTGCTCGCCGAACTGCCGCCACTGATCAAGGGCTACCTTCGGGTGGGCGGCTTCGTCGGTGACGGCGCCGTGGTCGACCACCCATTCAACACCACGGACGTGTGCGTGATCGTCAAAACCGACCAGCTGAGCGACAAATACGACAAGCGGTATCGCCGGCCCTCGAGCCCGGCGGACAGCCTCTGAGCTTGCGCACGTCACGCCTGAGGGCGCTCTACCGGTTTGTTGTAATGGTGCTGGTGAACGTGGTGCTGATGACCGCATACGCGCTCAGCGTCGGCCCGGCACGTCGGTGGCGGCGCCCCTTGCAGGCGACATGGTGCCGGACGCTGTGCCGCACGGCGGGATTGCGGCTGAAGGTCACCGGGGTTCCGCGGAACCAGGGCCCGACGTTGTTCGTCTCGAATCACTGCTCCTACCTGGATATTCCTGTGGTGGCGCGCGAAGCGGACGCAACCTTTGTCGCCAAATCTGAGGTGGCGCGTTGGCCCCTTTTCGGGCAAGCCGCGCGCCTGACCGGCACCGTTTTCGTTCAGCGGGTGGGAGCCGAGGCGAAGGCGCAGGGGCAGCAGCTTCTGGCGCGGCTGGGGCGCGGCGAAAACCTGATGCTGTTCGCCGAAGGAACCAGCACCGATGGCGAAGGAGTGGCGCCGTTCAAGTCGTCGCTGTTCGGCATCGCCGAACGGGTGCCGCCGGCGATTGATCTGCAGATCCAGCCGGTGTCGATCACTTACTCACGCGCCCTGGACGGCACGCCCCTGACCGGCCCCTTCCGTGAGCTTTATTGCTGGTATGGCGACGCGACGATGCTTCCGCACCTGTGGCGGATGCTGACTCTGAAGGGGGCGGAAGTGGAGGTGCGCTTCCTGGAGCCGATCGTCCCCGAGGGTCTCGATCGCAAAGCGCTGGCCCGGATCACCCACGCGGCGGTCGCCGGCAGTGTCGCCGCCGTCAACGGCAGGCTGGCGGGCGAGGACGTCGAGGCACTGAGAGTGTCGGGCCCGCCGATGGAACCCGCGTCGCCAGCGGCGTAGCGGGGAACCCCAGATGTAACGACACGTTCTGGCAGCGCGGCAGGAATGGGGCTCAAGGAGATTTGTCGTGCTGAATCAGGCGCTCGCGGAAAAGGAAAACGGGCCTCGCGGTGAGCGGGCGAGCAGCCCGCTGGAGATCCCGAAGCAAGGGTGGAAGGACGTTCTGCTGCGGGTCAAGGAGCAGATCGGATCGGACAATCTTTCCCTGGTGTCGGCGGGGGTTGCGTTCTTCTCCCTGTTGGCGATCTTTCCAGGGATTACGGCGCTGGTGACGCTCTACGGTCTTATTATGGACGCGGCGCAGGTCGAGCAGCAACTCTCGCCGCTCCGGCAACTGCTGCCGGAGACTGCCTTCGCGATCATTGCGCAACAGACGCGCCAAGTTGCCTCGGCGGCAACGAGTTCGCTCAGCCTTGGTCTTCTCTTGAGCCTGTTGTTGGCTATCTGGAGCGCCAACGCAGGCACCAAGTCGATCATCACGGCGCTGAACATCGCCTACGATGAGAGCGAAAAGCGAAGCTTTATCAACCTCAATCTGTGGTCGCTGACGTTCACGCTGGCCGGCATCCTGTTCATGATCGTGGCGCTCATCGTCGTTGCGGCAGTCCCAGCGGTGCAAGCCGCCATCGGCGGCGGCGAAGGCGAGGGTGGGCTGGCGCACTCCGTGATATTGGCCTTGCGCTGGGTGGTGATGGCAGCACTGACCCTGCTGGCGCTCGCCATGCTGTACCGCTACGCGCCGAGCAGGAACAATGCCCGTATGCAATGGGTCAGTGCCGGAGCGGTCTTCGCAACCGTCTTCTGGCTTCTTGCGTCGATCGGCTTTTCGCTCTACGTCCGCTATTTCGGCAGCTACGACAAGACCTTCGGCTCTCTGGGGGCGGTCGTCATTCTGCTGATGTGGTTCTACATCTCGACCTATGTGATCTGCATCGGCGCGGAGGTCAATGCCGAACTCGAGCGGCAGACCCACAAGGATTCCACGATCGGGCCTGAAAAGCCGATCGGCAAGCGCGGCGCCTATGCCGCCGACAACAAGGCAACGTGAGACAACTCCCTGTGCGAGCCCATAAGCTGCGGCCGGCAAGAGATCTCTCCCAAGCTTGCTTTGCCAGTCATCAAGCGTGTATCGCGCGTCGCGTGGCTCGCTAAAGATTGAGGACATGTTGTGCCCATGCCGCCGCGCCAATGGCTGCGGCGTCTCCTGAAAGCTCGGCGACTTTCACGTCGAAACTCTTCCCGAAGGATGGCATGACCTGCGCCCGGAGCGCCGCGTCGATTTCCTCCCGAAACAGCTTCGGCATATCTTCGACCAGCCCGCCGCCCAGCAGCACGGTATCAGGGGCAAGCAAATTGACCACGCCGGCCGCGGCCCAGCCGATGGTGCGGGCAGCGTCACGAACGATGGACTCGACCACCATGTCGCCGGCTTTAATGGCGTCGGCGAGAACCCGGCTGCGGATCGCCGCAACGTCGCTGCCCGCCGACTGCATGAGATGCGGCGCCTCGCCCCGGATCGCGGCTTTTGACGCATCGGCGGCGATGGCGAGCCGTCCCGCCACCGCCTCCAGGCAGCCGCGCCGGCCGCAGCCGCACAGAGGGCCCCCGCGGATGACGGGGATATGTCCGATTTCCAGGCAGGAGCCGCGCCGGCCCCGCACTATCCGGCCCTCGTATACCGCCCCGCCACCAATCCCGGTTCCGACGAACACGCCCA
>DAIQPV010000016.1:1382-19267 GCA_036787145.1 Rhodospirillales bacterium | reverse complement strand
CGCGGCACGCGGAGAGCGCGATGCAGTGTGCCCTCGGCATCCAGCGCGTGGTGGCGGAGCGGCGGTTCGGCGAGGGCCTGGTGTTGCGGACCCGGTGCGGCATCAACACCGGCCGGCTCGTCGCCGGTGCGGTGGGAACGGCGGAGCGGCTGCTGTTTACCGTTTACGGCGATGAGGTGAACGTTGCCGCACGACTCGAGCAACTGAACAAGTCGTTCGGCACCTGGGTGCTGGCGAGCGAACAGACGGTCCTGGCGGGGGGAGCGGCCTTTCTCTGTCGTCGGATGGGAGAGATCCAGGTGCGCGGCCGATCGCGGGCCGTCACCGTTTATGCGGTTGAACATGCTACCGGGCCTCCGGTCGCACCCAGCTCCTGACCGGCGCGCAGCTCAGATGCGGATGTTCAGATAATAGCCGGGCGGAACGTCGCTGCGGAGCGGCTCGTTGGCGGCAAGGCGCTGGGAGAGCCGGTCAAGCGCGCGGCGGGCCTCGCTCTCGTGATCGTAACGCGTGGACTGCGCGCGCATTACGACGGCGCGCGCCGCAGCAGAGCCGTCGTTGCCGCGCAAGGCCGAGACGATCGGAGAGCGGGAGGCTGTGGTCTGCTCGATCATCCCGCGAGCCTGCCACGGCGCGGTTAAGCAACGCTTACCGCGGCGCTCACCCGGTGGCGATGCGAACGGAGACCGGCGGCGCTGCGGCGAAGACTGAGGGCGGGCTTCCGGCAAGGAAGCGCTCCAGCGACCAGCGGACTGAAGGAAAGGCAAGCTGATCCCAGGGGATGTCCTCCCAGCCGAACAGCGCGACCGCTTCACTCTCCGGGCCGGGAGCGAAGTCCGGGCCAAGCATCCGAGCGCGGTAGATGATGTTGACCTGGTTGATGTGCGGGATCTCGTAGACGCCCAGCAGGCTCTCGACGGCGACACGGGCCTGGGCTTCCTCCCAGACTTCCCTTGCCGCTCCTTCCGCCGTGGATTCGCCGAGCTCCATGAATCCGGCGGGATAGGTCCACAGGCCACGCGCCGGCGCGATCGCGCGCTTGCAGAGGAGGGTGCCGGCTTCCCAGAAACAGACCGCCCCAACGACGATCTTGGGATTGTCGTATTCCACATAGCCGCAATCCGGGCATACCAGCCGCGTCCGGGTGTCACCGTCAGGGATGGATTCAACGGACGGGCCGGGCCGCTTAACGGTCATGTGCCAGAGTTTGGCTGCGAGCCGCGAGCGAGGCAAGCGCCGGAACGTGCGATCGTCAGACGTTCAGGAGTCCTGCGGCGGAGTTCCTGGTGCGGATTCGGGGATTTCCTCTTCATCCTGGTCGGCCGGCCAGACTTCGACCCGATCACGCCCCGCGCGCTTCGCCTGATACATGGCCCGGTCGGCCCGTTCAATCGAAACGGCAATCGGCTGGTCCGCCCTGAGGGGAGCGATGCCGAAGGAGGCCGTAACCTGCAATTCCTTGTTGCCGATGGGGATTTGCAGGGCTGCCAGCCCGCGGCGCAGCCGATCGACGATCGGCACGGCCTGCTCCGGCGTGGTGTTCGGCAGCATCAGCACAAATTCCTCGCCGCCGTAACGGCACACCTGGTCGTAGCGCCGCAGGTTGCCGACAAAATAGGCGGACACGGCTTCGAGGACTACGTCGCCGGCATGATGGCCCCAACTGTCGTTGATCGACTTGAAGCGGTCGAGGTCGGCCATGCAGACGCTGCTGGTGAGGCCGGTCCGGCCGACCCGCTGGTGCTCCTCGCGCAGCCGCGGCATCATCGCGTAGCGGGTGGCAATGCCGGTGAGCGGATCGGTGTAGCGAAGAAGGTCCCAAAGCTCTTTGATCAGCGTTTCCAGGCAGCGGTCAAGCCGGTTGATCGCTTCGGCAAAGGCCGCGTAGTCGGTCGGGGCAATGGCTTGCTCATCCAGGACCGCCTTGCATAGCCGCTGCGCGAGCGAAAAGACCTCGCGATGATACCGCATGGCTGAGACGTACTCGGGATGACGACAGATAAACTCGCTGGTCTCCTCCGCGAACCACCGGCCGAGCTGTGTCGCTTCGTGGCCATTACCGCAAAGCACCGTGCATTCTTCGGCGGACCTGCAGACGAGCGTGGCATGGATGCTCTGGATCCATTCGCCATGCTTGTGAAGAGCAGGAGCAAGGCGGCGGACGATGCGCTCCGCATCCTGCAGGCCGAATGGCATCGCGGGCCCTTCTTCGAATGGGCGAACCCTACCACGAGACATGCTGCCGCCTAAAAAGCCACTTCGTAAGTCCGGTTGCTCTTTGAAAAGTAAGCCCTTGCAGCGATCTCCGAAAGAGACTGGCAGTTTAGTATCGGTTTTGCCATCTTGGCGTGTGGCCAGTAACAGTCATGCCCCTTAAATGAAACATTCGTTGCGTCCTCGCCCCGGCACTTGCCTTTTGCGGTGGTTGTTCGCATAAAGCGCCGATCGCAAGTTCCGGTCGCGGCGCGATGGCCGCCAGCTACGCGGAACTCCCGAGAGGTTAATCGAGTCGATTCGCGAACTCGCGGCAAGTGGCCCTTTCGGGTTCCCGGAGAAGCAGCTTGAGGGAGGATGAGCAACTATGGCGGACATCAGAACCATTGACGACCTGGACGTTGCCGGTAAGAGAGTCCTCGTCCGCGTCGACTTCAACGTGCCGATGAAAGACGGCAAGGTCACCGACACCACCCGCATCGACCGCACCGTGCCGTCGCTCGAAGAGCTCGCCGGCAAGGGCGCCAAGGTCATTATCCTCAGTCACCTCGGGCGGCCGAAAGGCAAGAAAAATCTGGAATTCACGCAAAAGCCGGTTGCTGAAGCGCTGGCCAAGGCGCTGGGCAAGCCGGTGGCGTTCGCGCCCGATTGCATCGGTCCGGAAGCAAAGGCCGTGGTCGACAAGCTGCAGCCGGGCGAGTTCGCCATGCTGGAGAACGTGCGCTTCTACGCCCAAGAGGAGAAGAACGACCCCGAGTTTGCCAAGCAGCTGGCGGAGCTGGGCGACGTCCTCGTCTCCGATGCCTTCTCTTGCTCGCATCGCGCGCACGCCTCGGTCGAGGCCCTGGCGAAGCTGATCCCGTCGTGCGCCGGCCGGCTGATGCAGGCCGAGATCGAGGCGCTGTCGGCGGCGCTGGAGGCGCCGAAGCGCCCGGCGGCGGCGTTGGTGGGCGGCGCCAAGATTTCGACCAAGCTCGAGGTGCTGGGCAATCTCACCGAGAAGGTGGATCAGGTGATCATCGGCGGGGCCATGGCCAATACCTTCCTTGCGGCGCAGGGCAAGGACGTCGGCAAGTCCTTGTGCGAGCACGAGATGC
Organism: Rhodospirillales bacterium; assembly: GCA_036787145.1. GTDB lineage: Bacteria > Pseudomonadota > Alphaproteobacteria > Rhodospirillales > Defluviicoccaceae > Defluviicoccus. The sequence continues at coordinate 15,956 of DAIQPV010000016.1, read as the reverse complement.
TGGACAGCGCCAGGGCCATTCTGGCGAAAGCCGAGAAGAACGGCTGCGAGATCGTGCTGCCGAGCGATGCGGTCGTCGCCAGCGAGTTCAAGGAGGGCGCGGCGTCGGACACCGTCGGCGTGGATGCCGTGCCGGCGGACAAGATGATCCTGGACGTCGGGCCCAAGTCGATCACCGATCTCTCCGGCCGGCTAGCCGGGCTGAAGACGCTGATGTGGAATGGCCCGCTCGGCGCCTTCGAGGTCGCGCCGTTCGACAAGGGCACCAACGCCGTCGCTCAGGAAGCGGCAAAGCTGACCAAGGCGGGCTCGCTGATGAGTGTTGCCGGCGGCGGCGACACCGTCGCGGCGCTGGCGCACGCCGGCGTCGAGGACGATTTCTCCTACATCTCGACGGCGGGCGGCGCCTTTTTGGAATGGCTGGAAGGCAAGACGCTCCCTGGCGTCGCCGTCCTGCGCAAGTAGCCGACCTTACGCCGCTCACCTCGTCATGGCCGGGCTCGTCCCGGCCATCCACGCCTTGCCACAGACAAAGCTACAAGCGGCACCACGTGGATGCGCGGATCAAGTCCGCGCATGACGCCGGGTGGCGGCATCGATTTCTTCGCAGACGTGCGCTGGGAATTGTCAGGGCCAGGCCACTTCCGGCGGTAGCGACATCAGCACCGCCTCGACGTTGCCGCCGGTCTCGATGCCGAAGCGGGTGCCGCGGTCCCACAGCAGATTGAACTCGACGTAGCGCCCGCGCTTGATCAGTTGAGCGCGCTTCTGCTCGGCGGTCCACGGCTCGCCCATGCGCCGGCAGACGATCGCCGGATAGGCATCGAGGAACGCCGACCCGACATCCCGGACGAAGGCGAAGTCCGCCTCGGTATCGGCGGTCGCCAGATCGTCGAAGAAGATACCCCCCACGCCGCGCGGCTCGTTGCGGTGCGGCAGATAGAAGTATTCGTCGCACCAGGCCTTGAAGCGCGGCCAGTACTGGGGATCCGCCGTGTCGCAGGCGCCCCGCAGCGCCGCGTGGAAGGCCGCGGTCTCGTCTTCGACGGGGAAGACAGGGGTTAAGTCGGCGCCGCCGCCGAACCAGTGCTTGCTGGTGACGATCAGCCGCGTGTTCATGTGGGCCGCCGGCACCAGCGGCGAGCACGGATGGACCACCACCGAGATGCCCGACGCCCAGAACCGCCCGTCTTCCGCGGCACCGGGAATCCGGGCGCGGAACGCTTCCGGGAAAAGGCCCTCGACGACGGAGACGTTGACCCCCGCCTTCTCCAGCACGACGCCGCGCAGGATCGACATCACCCCGCCGCCGCCACCCGGTCTCTCCCAGGGCTGACGGTGAAAGCGCGCGGCCGGTCTGCCGCCGTCCTCCCCTGCGGTCGCCTCGATGGCCTCAAACGCGGCGACCAGGCGATCGCGCAATTCGCCGAACCACGCGGCGGCGCGGGCGCGCAGCGCGCTCTGAGGCAGCGGGGAGGCCGCGTCGCGGTCAGGCGGCATGCCGGGCGTGCCAGTCCAGCGCGTCCTCCAGCCGGTCGTCGCCCCAGAACAGTTCGCCTGCGACGATGAAGCTGGGCGCGCCGAAGATGCCGAGCCGCTGCGCCTCTTCCGTCTGCGCGCGCAATCCTTCCTTGGCCAGCTCACTCTCCGCCCGGCCCAGCAGCGGCGCTGCCGGTTGACCGACTTCGTCGAGAAGCTCGGCGATCACCCCGCGATCGGCGATATTGCGGTCCTCGGCGAAATTGGCGCGATAGACCGCGCGAACGAAGGCTGGCAGCCAGGGCTCGCCGCCGGCGGCCAGCGCCACCCGGGCGGCCTGCACGCCGCTGCGCGGAAACCGCGACGGACGCCGCAGCGGCAGGCCGTGGTGCTGGCATCGCCGCTCCAGGTCGCGCCACATGTATCGGCCCTTGGCGGGATAGAGATTGAACGGTGAATCGTTCCATCCTTGCGCGGCGAAAATGGGTCCGAGCAGGAAGGGCCGCCACTCCAGGGAGATGGCGTGCGCCGCGGCCAGCGCCCCGATCCGCATTGCGGTCGGGTAAGAGTAGGTGCTGGCGAACTCAAACCAGAACTGCATGGCCGGGTCTTTCTCCTCAAGCACGCCGTCCGCGCGCGGGCAGGTGCGCAGCGGCGCATGCTATCAGGCGTGTCTTTGTCTTGCCATCACGGGCCATCGTTGGTGCGCGGGGGAACCCGTCGCTCGTGCCGGTGGTTGTTAGAGACCGGGGGAGCGGACACCGCCACCGGCGAGGAGGGCTCGTGCAGGGCAATTCGGACCGGGCGACGCAGGCGCCGGCGGTGGGAGTGATTGAAACCGACATTCCGGCACGTCTCGACCGGCTGCCCTGGAGCCGGTTCCATTGGCTGGTCGTAGCAGCACTCGGCATCACCTGGATCCTCGACGGCCTGGAAGTCACCATCGCCGCTGCTCTGACCGGAGCGCTGCAGCACAGCCCGTCGTTGCGGCTGACGCCCACGGAAATCGGCCTCTCGGCCAGCGCCTACCTGTTGGGAGCGGTCCTTGGCGCCGCCTTCTTCGGCTGGCTCACCGACCGGCTCGGCCGCAAGCGGCTGTTCAACATCACCCTGGGCGTCTATCTGGCGGCGACCGCCGCTTCCGGCTTCTCCTGGGACTTCTGGAGCTTTGCCCTGTTCCGCTTTTTCACCGGTGCCGGAATCGGCGGGGAGTACACCGCGATCAATTCCGCCATCCAGGAGCTGATCCCGGCCCGCATGCGAGGCTGGACCGATCTTGCCATCAACGGCAGCTTCTGGATGGGTGCGGCGCTGGGTGCGCTCGGTTCCGCCGTGCTGCTCGATCCCGCCCTTTTTGGCATCGATCTGGGCTGGCGCCTGGCGTTCGCCATCGGCGCCGTCCTCGGCCTCGGTATCCTTTATCTGCGCCGCTTCGTTCCGGAAAGCCCGCGCTGGCTGATGACGCACGGCCACTTCGATGAGGCCGAAGCGACGGTGCGGAGCATCGAAGCCCGCGTTGCGGCGGAGAAGGGCCCGCTGCCACCCCCCGAACCCGGTCGCATCCGCGTCCGCGCCCGCCGTGGCACGCCATTGCGGGCGGCGTTCTCGACCATCCTCGTCACCTATCGCCGCCGCGCCATTCTCGGCCTGGTGCTGATGGTGGCGCAGGCGTTCTTTTATAATGCCATCTTCTTCAGTTACGGGTTGATCCTGCTTCAGTATTACGGTGTGCCGTCCGATCGCATCGGCCTCTATTTGCTGCCGTTCGCCATCGGTAACTTCCTCGGCCCGCTGCTGCTTGGCCGGCTGTTCGACAGCATCGGCCGCAAGCCGATGATCGCCTTCACCTACGCCGCCTCCGGCGTGCTGCTGGCGATCACAGCACTGCTGTTCGAGCGCGGCCTGCTGGATGCGACCGGACAGACCATCGCGTGGATGGTCATTTTCTTCTTTGCCTCCGCGGCGGCGAGTTCCGCCTACCTCACGGTCAGCGAGAGCTTCCCGCTGGAGGTCCGGGCCTTCGCCATCGCCCTGTTCTACGTCTTGGGAACGGCTGTGGGCGGCGTCGCCGGACCGTGGCTCTTCGGCTGGCTGGTCGAAACCGGCTCGCGGGGCGACATCGTGCTGGGCTACCTGTTCGGCGCGGCGCTGATGGTCGGCGCCGCGGCGGTGGCACTCGGCCTCGGCATCCGGGCCGAGCGGCGCTCGCTGGAAGACGTGGCCGCCCCGCTGTCGCGGGTGGATTGAAGACACCATCTCCGAGGTCCCGTGGCCTCGGGTCGGTCAGCCAAGCCGATAAGACTGAGGTTACGTTACCGCCTCCAACAGAGCGTCGCGGAAAATGACAAAACTCGGCGAGGTGCTGGTCGCAGGATCAATCTGTTTGGCGACTGCCCGGGCGCACTCCATCTTCCGCAGCCCGCCAGAAAAATAACCCGCACGTCGAAGGATTCGTTCAAAGGCCTCCCATGTTCCGCCGGCAATCGCGTCAGGGCATCGATAGGCGGCCTGTTTCGGTATGGAGAGTGGTACTTTCGGATACGCTTCGCGTACACCGGACCATTCCCCAAAATACCACGCCTCCAACTCCTCAATGGCAAGCCGGTTGACGACCTGCCACGAGGTGTCTGTGCTGCTCGACCGGCTCCGGAGGCCGGCTGCACGAACCTCTTTTTCCAGGTGGCGCTTCAAGACCCCACAGTCGTCACTATCCCGATCGAGGACTACGACGATGCGTGAACGTTCCGGAAGCCATTTGGCATACCCCCGCAGCCGCTCACCCAGCTTTGCCAACAGGTCGCTCTTACCTTGATAAGTATGGATTGCGAAGGTCGCCCGGTTGCCGAGCAGACGCGGCAACAGTACCTGTAAGAACGCTTCCATCGACGGTTCTTCTACCAGGATCTCCAAGTGATCGGCTTTCACTCGTCCCCTCCGCCGGGACGGGATGGGGCGCCTTGATTTATGAGGGGATCGCCGACCCCGAAATGACCCTCGAGCCACAAATGGCCGAGCTTGGCGCCCTCCTCGATAAACTCCGGCACCCCGCGGATCTCCGACGCCAAGCAAGTTTGCGTGTAGCCTTTTTCGTCGCGGTACAACACCCGCACCTCGTTCGGCCGGAGAGCGTCGATGAAAAACGGGGAGTGCGTCGTGACGAGTAGTTGTCCCCTCTCCGACGCCGCGCGGCATTCTTCCGCAAGGCCGTACAGCAGACGCGGGTGCAGGAAATTTTCCGGCTCTTCGATGCCGATGAACGGCGGCGGCTCCGGATCGTACAGCAGCACGAGGTAGGCCAGCATTTTCAGCGTGCCGTCCGACGCAAACCGCGCCAGCACTGGATTGTCAAACGGGGCGTCCTTGATCGCCAGGAGAAGCCGGCCATCCTGCATCGGCTCTGCCAGTACCTTCTCGATCCGAGGTATGCGCGCTCGCAAGGCTTTGAATACTCGCTCAAGTCGATTCGGATGTTGTTCCGCCAAATACTGGATCACGTTCGCAAGGTTGTCGCCGGTACGCGAAAGCCGCTCATGCGGGCCGGCCTCAGGCTGGCCACGCGTGTCATCGACCGAAAAATATGAAACGTACCAACCGGTGATGAAGTCGCGCAGAGCGGCCACCCGCGGGTGCTCGGCGAATTGGCCGAGCGCGTTGACTGCGATCAGATCCGGCGATTTCAAGGGAGTCTGGACCCTCCTGTCCTCGTTGTCCGGCAGTTCGCCGCTGACCGCGCTGCCGCTTCCTTCTCTGTAATCCAGAAACCTGAAGGGGCGTCCACGTTGAGTGCCTCGCCTCCACTGCAACCATTCTTCGACGACAAGGGGGGCTCCTCTGCGCTCCTCGACGGCCAAGTGGTAGGTGATCAACGGAAACCCAGGTTCGCTATACTTGATTTCGATGACCAGCGGCCCTCCGGCATCTCGGGTTTTTAATTCCTTCGCTCTACCGCGTCGGTCCCAGGCGCGGCGCAGGCCCGATTCGAAGCACTCCGACAAGAAAGCGAAGACGTCGAACACCGTAGACTTGCCGCTGCCATTCGGCCCCAAAAGCACCGTCAGTGGAGTAATCTGTTTAAATTCGAGGTCTCGAAGCGCACGATAGTTTTTGACACGCAAGTATGCGATGCGTGCGGGCTTTTTCTTGATGTCTAAATCTTTCTTGCTATCTGGTTTTGCCATATGGCCTTCCTGTCAATTCAATGTTAGCCGCCCCGTACCTCGGCGAATGTGAGACTGAGATGGAAGCGGGTGCAATAAACAGTCTTTCAATACCGAGTTATGTGAGTGCCGGCCAGCCTCCTGTCTGGCGCAGCGCCTCGCCCAGGACCATGGCCGCGGCGACCGCGATGTTGAGGGAGCGGGCACCCGCGACCATCGGGATCCGCAGGCGGGCGTCGGCGGCGGCGTGCACCTCGTCGGGCACCCCGGCGCTCTCCCGGCCGACGAGGAGGACATCGGCGGCGGCGAACGGAAAGCGGGTATAGGCCTCCTCGGCGCGGGTCGTCAGCAGCAGCAGGCGGGCGCCATCCTCGCGCTGGGCGGCAAAGGCCGCCCAGTTCGGATGCCGCCGCATCACTGCGCGCTGGGCGTAGTCCAGCCCGGCGCGGCGGAAATGCCGGTCGGAAAACTGAAACCCTGCGGGCTCAATGATATCGACCGGGACACCCAGACACGCCGCCATGCGCAGGATCGTGCCCGCGTTCTGGGGAATGTCGGGTTGATAAAGGGCAAGGCGCATGCATCCGCTCGTGTTGCCAGGTTCAGCCGATATGGGCTTTTCTGCGTGGGGCTTTTCGACTATAGCTCGGCCTGTACCGTTTCCATCTCGCAGTGGCAAAATCAGACGCCGCTCGGAAACGATACCGGTCGGCGAGGCAGTTACCCGGCGTCGCGCGATCGACGGGGAAACGGGGGAGCGGCGTCGGGCGGGACCGGCGTATCTTCTTCTATAAGAGGGGCGGAACAACGGCAGTTGGCTTCCGGGCCCCGAATGAACACGAGGACCTCCATGGCAGAAATGGTCTCAACCTCTCCTCCGCATCCGGACGAAGGGGAGACACGGCGCGACTTCCTTCTGATCGCATCCGGCGTCGTCGGCGCAGTCGGTGCCGGTCTGGCGGTATGGCCATTCATCCACAGCATGAACCCGGCCGCCGATACGCTGGCGCTGGCCTCGACCGGCGTGAACCTGGAGCCCGTCCAGGTGGGCCAGCGCATCACCGTTGTCTGGCGGGGCAAGCCGGTGTTCATCGATCACCGGCCGGAAGCGGACATCACGGCAGCGCAGGACGTCGATCTTTCCAAGCTGGTCGATCCGGAGCCGGATAGTGCCCGGGTACAGAAGCCAGAGTGGCTGGTCGTCGTCGGGGTCTGCACGCATCTCGGCTGCATCCCGCTTGGTCAGAAGAGCGGCGAGAACCGCGGTCCGTACGGCGGCTGGTTCTGCCCGTGCCACGGATCCATGTACGACACGTCGGGCCGGATCCGCCAGGGTCCGGCGCCGAAGAACCTCGTCGTGCCCCCCTATCAGTTCACCGCCGATACCACCATCAAGATCGGCTGAGGATCGGAGCCATGGAAGCGCCAACCTGGAAAAATCCGGTGATCGGCTGGATCGACCGGCGGCTGCCCGTCTTTACGATGATGCAGCACGACCTGGTCGACTACCCGACGCCCAAGAACCTGAACTACTGGTGGAATTTCGGCTCTCTTGCCGGGATCGTGCTGGTGATCATGATCGCCACCGGTGTCGTGCTGGCGATGCAGTATACGCCCCACGTCGGCCATGCCTTCGAGAGCGTCGAGCGCATCATGCGCGACGTCAACTACGGCTGGCTGCTGCGCTATCTGCACATGAACGGCGCGTCGATGTTCTTCATCGTCGTCTACATCCACATGTTCCGCGGCCTCTACTACGGCTCTTACAAGGCACCGCGGGAGCTCTTGTGGATCATCGGCGTCTTCATCCTGCTGGCGATGATGGCGACGGCGTTCATGGGCTATGTGCTGCCTTGGGGGCAGATGAGCTTCTGGGGTGCGACCGTCATCACCAATCTGTTCTCCGCCATTCCGCTGGTCGGCGAATACATCGTCACCTGGCTGTGGGGCGGCTTCTCGGTCGATAATGCGACGCTGAACCGCTTCTTCTCGCTGCATTACCTGATGCCGTTCGTCATCTTCGCGCTGGTGTTCTTGCACTTGGTGGCGCTGCACACCTCGAAGTCGAACAATCCGCTGGGCATCGACGTCAAGGGGCCGCAGGACACCATCCCGTTCACCCCGTACTATACCGTCAAGGACATGTTCGGCCTTGGCGTGTTCATGATCGTCTACCTGGGTTTCGTCTTCTTCGCGCCGAACTTCTTTGGTGAACCCGACAACTACATAAAGGCGAACCCAATGGTGACGCCGCCGCACATCGTGCCGGAATGGTACTTCCTGCCGTTCTACGCGATCTTGCGGGCGATCACCTTCGATCTGTTCTGGGGACTGATCCCGGCGAAGCTGCTGGGCGTCATCGCCATGTTCGGCTCGATCATCGTGCTGATGTTCCTGCCCTGGCTCGACCGCTCGCCGGTGCGCAGTGCCCGCTTCCGGCCGATCTACAAACAGTTCTTCTGGGTCTTCGTCATCGACTGTTTCCTCCTTGGCTACGCCGGCGCCAATCCGCCGGAAGGCTACTTTGTCATCCTCGGGCAGGTCGCGACCGCCTACTACTTTGCCCACTTTCTGATCATCATTCCGCTGCTGAGCTTCATTGAACGGCCCCGGCCGTTGCCGGCCTCGATCAGCGCTGCGGTGACGGCAAAGGGTGCGGGCGTTCCGGCACGGAGTGCTGCGGAATGAAGAAAATACTGGCCGCGACGGCGCTTGCCGCCGCTCTGTGGGCGCCCGCTGCGGGCGCCTCCAGCGAGGCCCCGACGCCTGCCGCCGTCGACTGGAGCTTCAACGGGATGTTCGGCACCTTCGACCGGGCGCAGCTGCAACGCGGCTATCAGGTCTATGCCGAAGTCTGCCACGCCTGCCACGGCCTGTCGTTGATGGCATTCCGCAACCTTCGGCAGATCGGCTTCAGCGAAGAGCAGGTGGCACAGCTCGCCTCGCAGTTCGAGGTGCAGGACGGGCCGAACGACGAGGGCGACATGTTCATGCGCCCGGCTCGGGCCTCGGACCATGTGCCGTCGCCGTTTGCCAACGAGCAGGCCGCCCGCTTCGCCAACAACGGCGCCTATCCCCCGGACCAGTCGCTGATCGTCAAGGCCCGCAAAGGCGGTGCCGACTATATTCACGGCATCCTGGTCGGCTACCGCGATCCGCCGCCGGAAGGAGTTACGCTGAACGAAGGAATGCACTTCAACGAGTACTTCCCCGGTCACCAGATCGCCATGGCGCCGCCGCTGTCCGACGGCCGTGTTGACTACACCGACGGAACCGAAGCGACGCTGGATCAGCAGGCGAAGGACATCACTGCTTTCCTCACCTGGGTCTCGGAGCCGACCCTGGAGGAACGCCGGCGGATCGGCATTTCGGTGATTCTCTTTCTCATCGTGCTGACCGGCATGCTTTACGCGCTCAAGCGGCATGTCTGGTCGGATGTGGATCACTGAGGGTCCCGAGACTCTCGTGCGCGCATGACCGCGGCCCCGGTGGAGACACCGGGGCCGCTTCATTTTCAGGGGGGCGGAGGTGGATCCGCTTCAGGGGACGAAACATTGTCGGCGGCGGGAAGTTCTATCGTCGGCAGCTGACGGGAGATTGGGATGAATTTACGTGCTCTCGCGTTCGTCCTCGCCGGCGGAAAAGGCACGCGGCTGGCGCCGTTGACATCGGAGCGGGCGAAACCGGCGGTGTCGTTCGCCGGAAAATACCGGATCGTCGATTTCGTCCTGAGCAACCTGGTGAATTCCGGGATCTTCTCGATCTACGTGCTCGTGCAGTTCAAAAGCCAGTCCCTGCTTCTTCACCTGAAGGACGGCTGGCAGTTCGCCAACATCCTCGGGACGCAGTTCATCATCCCCGTTCCGGCGCAGATGCGGGCGGAGGGAGAGACCTGGTACCGCGGAACGGCGGACGCGATCTGGCAGAACATCAATCTCATCGAGCAGGCCAAGCCCGACGTGGTCGTCGTATTCGGGGCCGACCACGTTTACCGCATGAACGTCCTCGACATGATCGAATACCACCGGCAGGTGACGGCGGATGTGACGATCGCGACGATCCCGGCCGATCGGCAGTTTGCCACCGAGTTCGGGGTGGTGGAACGCATGGCGGACGGCCGTGTCGTCCGCTTCATCGAGAAGGATCCGGATGCGCCCACCATCCCCGGCGCGCCCGACAAGGTGCTGGCCTCGATGGGCAACTATGTCTTTTCGACCGAGGCGCTGCTTCGCATGCTGCACGAGGACGCGCAGGACAAGGCCAGCGCGCACGACTTCGGCAAGGACGTGCTGCCGCGAAGGCTCGATCGCGACCGGATCTTCGCTTACGACTTCGCCACTAACCGGATTCCGGGGGATCCGGCAAACGGCGGCAGCTACTGGCGCGACGTCGGCACGATCGACGCCTACTTCGAAGCGAACATGGAGATCCGCTCGTCGTCGCCGCCACTGAACCTCTACAACCGACGCTGGCCGCTGCGAACCGCAAGCTATCCCGATCCGCCGGCCAGATTCGAGATCGGCAGCGGCGGCGCATTCGGCGAGGCGCACGACTCCCTTGTCGCCGGAGGCTGCATCATCGCCGGCCGTGTGCGCAGCTCGGTGCTGGGCCGCAATGTGCAGGTGCACGAAGGCGCGGTTCTGGAGGAATGCGTCATCCTCGACAATTGCGAGATCGGCGCGGGGGCGCAACTCAGGCGCACCATCCTCGATAAGAACGCCCGGTTGCCGGCGGGAGAACGCGTCGGCTTCGATGCCGATCGCGACCGCCAGCGCTGGCACGTCACCGACAAGGGCGTCGTCGTCGTCCCCGGCACCCGCTCGCCGGTGGAAGTCAGCCAGATCGGGGTGTGAGGGGCTTGAGCAGCGCGTAGGGTGTGCTGAGCGAAAGCGAAGCGCACCACTTCATCGCTTCAACGTCTTCTTCTCTTCGCGGCGAGGCGACGGACGACGATGGTGCGTTCCGCTCCGCTCAACAGCACCCTACCTACCGTCCCAGACGACGATGGTGCTTCGCTTCGCTCAACAGCACCCTACCTACCGTCCCAAACACATCCAGCTTGGCTGGCTGAGGACGATGAGTTCGCCGTAGCGCCACCACAGCGCCAGCGCGCCGCCGATCAGGGTGGCGGCCAGGAGGCTCCACCCGAGGGTGCCGCCGAGGCTGGTCCAGGCGGTGCGCGCGCTTCTCATGCCGGGGTTGCCGCCAGTCGGGCGAGCGCCAACGGCTGTCTATGCGGGCTGAATGCCCTCCTACCAACCAATCAAATTTTAAAAAAAGTGCACTTGTTCGTAAACTGTGATCTGGCTCACAGACCACCCCAAGGTTGAAGAGTAAATCAATCCTTGTTCGTACGTATTAGGTTTGTTTCTTACGGCGCCATGAGAGAAATAAAGCGCCATTTTGCTGCGCAGGTTGGGGGTAAATGCGCTATGATTGAAACCATAACTTTAAAGAAGTCAGTCCTTGCTGGAGTGCTTGATGCACTTGGTTATCCACATCCAGACGACCCAGGGCCCTACGGACCGATTGGTCCCGTAATCCGCGACTTGTTACGGGTCCTGCTCAATCCGCAGCCTCTGCCACCCAGAGCGGGGCCAAGTCCGGAGCCTTGGCGCGCGGCAATGCTCGCGCGCACGTTCATCGATCGAATTGTAGCCCAATATCAGTCTGCTGAGGTATTGGGTGGTACAGAGCAATCGGCAAAGGCGATCGGAACAATTCGGTCGTATATCAGTGATGTCGTCGACGATTGGTGTGGGACTCGTCCACCCAAATGGCCGTGGCCATGGCGACCGCAGTTTGATGCCGCTCAAACTCAGCCTATCAGCCTGCTCGTCGCCGGCGCACAGTTTCAAACGGCCGCAGCCTTGGACAGCCCACTCCAAGCGGATTTCTCCGCTGCCGCAGATCGGCTTTTCGAGACAGGCCTAAAGCGGCTCGATGCCAGTCTTTCGGAAAGACGAGCATAACGCGGACAACGACCGTGCATGCCGGCCAATAGCCACAGGCTAGCGGAAACGAGGCAAACGACGCCCTGGGCGCCCGGCGGGAAGTTACCGCCGGGCGCCCAGGTTGAACTAGCTCCGCTTGGTCGAACTCGGTAGGTAAGGGGTCGTGAGGCCGGGTTGGCAGCCTGTGTAGAGGGCATCGGCAAGGCCCACCTACCGCGGCAGGCACATCCGCCAGCTGGCTGAGCACGATGATCTCGCCGTAGCGCCACCACAGCGCGTAGCGCGTAGGGTGGGCTGAGCAAAGCGAAGCGCACCACTTTATCGCTTCTCCGCCTTCTTCCCCTTTTCTCGACGGTTGCGACGGACGACGATGGTGCGTTTCGCTGCGCTCGACGGCACCCTACGAGGCCGGGGTCCGCGCCGCCTACCTTGGCAGGCACATCCAGCTTGGCTGGCTGAGGACGATGAGTTCGCCGTAGCGCCACCACAGCGCCAGCGCGCCGCCGATCAGGGTGGCGGCCAGGAGGCTCCACCCGAGGGTGCCGCCGAGGCTGGTCCAGGCGGTGCGCCCACTTCTCATGCCGGGGTTGCCGCCAGCCGGGCGAGCGGCTGGTCCTTGATCGGCAGGTGGATGGCGGCGGCGAACAGGGCGAGGGCTATCGAGGCGAGCCAGATGCTGTTGTAGGAGCCCAGCAGGTCGTAGGCCAGCCCGCCGCCCCAGGCGCCGAGGAAGGCACCCACCTGGTGCGAGGCGAAGACGACGCCATAGAGCATCGAGAGGTAGCGCACGCCGAAGACGCGGGCGACCAGGCCGCTGGTCAGCGGCACCGTCCCCAGCCACAGGAAGCCGATCGCGGCGCCGAACGCGACTGCCGTGGTGCCGCTCAGCGGCAGGGCGATGAACAGTGTGATGACGACCGCGCGGGCCAGGTAGATCGCCGACAGCACCCACTTCTGCCGAAAACGGCCACCGAGAACGCCGAACAGGTAGCTGCCGAAGATGTTGAACAGGCCGATCATCGCCAGCGACCAGGCGCTGACCGACGGCGGCAGCCCCTCGTCGGCGAGATAGGCCGGCAGGTGGGTGGCGACGAAGGCGACGTGGAAGCCGCAGACGAAGAAGCCGGCATTGAGCAGCCAGTAGCCGGAGTGGCCGCGGGCCTCGCCGATCGCGGACCCCAGGCTCTGGCCGCCCTCGTGGCGGCGGATCTGCCGGTCGCTTGCGGAAAAGCCGAAGGCGAGCGGCGCCAGCAACGCAATTGCGATCGCCAGCACCAGAAACGCGTCCCGCCACGACATCGCATCGAGCAGCGCCTGCGCGCCCGGCACAACGGCGAACATGCCGAAGGAGCCGGCGGCGGTGCACAGCCCGAAGGCGATGCTGCGCTTTTCCGGCGGAACCACCCGGCCGACCGCGCCCAGCACCGTGCCGTAGGTGGTGCCGGCCAGCGCCAGGCCGACGAGGACGCCCAGCGTCACATTCAGGCCGAGCGGATCGGAGCTGAACGCGGCGAGCGCCAGACCCGCCGCATAAAGCACCGCTCCGGCGATGGTGACGCGCACCGCGCCGAACTGGTCGGCGATGGCACCGGTGAACGGCTGCGCCAGCCCCCACAGCAGGTTCTGCAGGGCGATGGCGAGGCCGAATACCTGGCGGCCCACCTCCAGGTCCATCGCAATCGGCGCCAGGAAGATGCCGAACGACTGGCGGATGCCCATCGCCAGGATCAGGCAGATGATGCCCGTGATCATCACCATTCTCGCCGTCCTCGACATCGCACTCCTCCGCGGGCGCCGGAGCCGTAATTTTTTCGGCGGCGACTGCCTCAAGTTACATAAAGGTGGCCTTCATGGTCACAGCAACGCTGCAGTCAGGTTACTACCTTTTTTGAATCCTTCTGTAAACCGCGCACTGAAACCGTGCCGGACCTGATCTTCGACCGGGTACGGCTTGGCGTGGATCGCGGACCGTGGCAACACTGCATAAGATCGCGGCAGAATCTGCCCAAGAATGCGCCGCGGGCGCCGGCGCCTGCAGCCTGCGGTGGCAACAGCGGCCCTTGTGCTCCTGATCTAACATACTGAGTTTTAAGTGTTTTTCGAGAGTGTGCGAAAAATCACTTGCACTGCGCGCAAAACCACGTATATCCCCGCTTCAGACGCAAATCGCACGTGCAGGCGGCCCTACGCGGTCGAGCAACGACGTAACGCGTCCTTTTTGGTCGAGCCGGTCGGCAGTGGGCCGGTGCTCTAAAGAGGAGGTGGGTATGGTCGCAGTGCGGCGCGGTGCGACACCGCAGTTCAGCGTTTCTCCCTAGACCGAAACAAGGCGGCTGCCCTCAGGGCAAGCTTTAGCTGACTTTAGTCCGTCTCGATGTTGGGCGGTTGGCGGTTGTCCGCGTTGCGGATTGCCCACCGCCCGAAGAGGCTTCGCGCCCGTATTGAACGTCGGGTGTGGGGGATAACGATATGAACATGCTGAGGACCAGATCGGCGGTTTCCCCGGTCCGCCGGCGCTTCGACGAGGCGCCGCCGGCTCTGCCGCGCGTCGATGACGTCGTCGTGGCTGCGCGTCCGGACGAACCGCTGCACTGCCTCCGGCCGGACGTGATCAGCGCCATGGCCCGTGCGTTTGTGGAGGGTTTTCCGGGGTCAGTGCTTTACGCTGTAAAGTGCAACCCCGAGCCGCGCGTGCTTCGCGCGCTCTGGGCCGGCGGCGTCCGCTGCTTCGACTGTGCCTCGCCGGCGGAGGTGGCGCTGGTCCGGCAGATGTTCCCGGCCGCGTCGATCCATTATATGCACCCGGTCAAGGCGCGCAGCGCCATCCGCATGGCCTGGACCGAGTATGGGGTGCGCGACTTCGTGCTCGACAGCGCCGATGAGCTCGCCAAGATCCTCGCGGAAACCGGCTCCGGTCCTGCCGAAGATCGCGGCCTGATCATCCGGCTCGCGGTGCGCAACGTCGGCGCCTACGACCTGTCGGGG
>DAIQPV010000016.1:1104-1372 GCA_036787145.1 Rhodospirillales bacterium | reverse complement strand
GGGGCGACCCCGGAGGCGGCGGCGCAGTTGCTGGCGGCGGCGCGGCCGCATGCGGCACGCCTCGGCCTGTCGTTCCACGTGGGCTCGCAGTGCCTCGATCCGCAGGCCTACGCTCATGCACTCGAGCGCGCCGCGGCGGTGATCGAGGCCGCCGGCGTCGCGGTGGACATCATCGATGTCGGCGGCGGCTTTCCGGTGAGCTATCCCGGCGTCACCCCGCCGCCGCTGCAGGCCTACATGGCGGCGATCGCCGAGGCGCGCGCGCACC
>DAIQPV010000016.1:0-1094 GCA_036787145.1 Rhodospirillales bacterium | reverse complement strand
GGGCTGGATGGCGTGGCCTTCTGGGCCGAGCCTGGCCGGGCGCTCGCCGCCGCGGGAACCTCGGTGGTTGTCCAGATCCAGCACCGCCGCGGCGACGCGCTCTATATCAACGACGGCGTCTACGGCAGCCTGTCGGACGCGGGAAGCCCGCGCTTCACCTTCCCCTGCCGGCTCATCTGCGCCGAGGGCGCACCGACAGAGGGAGCATTGCGGCCTTTCCGCCTGTTCGGCCCCACCTGCGACTCCGTCGATCGGATGGACGGACCCTTCGTGCTGCCGGAGGACGCGCGCGAAGGCGACTGGATCGAGATCGGCCAGCTCGGCGCCTATGGGGCCGCGCTGCGCACCGCCTTTAACGGTTTCGACCGGGCCCGGCTGGTGGACGTGGGCGATGCTCCGCTCCTCGCCACGCCCGGCTATCCGCTGCAACCCTTTTCAGACCAGAAGGACCACTTGCGATGAAACACGTCCGTTTCACCGGCAATCTGGTGATCGTTGGCTTCGGCAGCATCGGGCAGGGTGTCTTGCCGCTGATCCTCCGCCACATCGACCTCGACACGGCGCGTATCGTCGTCGTCACTGCCGAGGACCGGGGCCACGAAGAGGCGGAGCGCTACGGCATCCGCTTCGTCGTCGAGCCACTGACCCGCGACAACTACCGCGCGGTCCTCACGCCGCTGCTGGGCGAGGGCGACTTCCTGCTCAACCTGTCAGTCGATGTCTCCTCGGTGGCGCTGATCGAGTTTGCCCAGGAGCGCGCCGCGCTCTACCTCGACACCTGCATCGAGCCGTGGGCCGGCGGGTACACCGATCCGTCGCTCACCCCCTCGCAGCGCTCCAACTATGCGCTGCGCGAAAGCGCGCTGGCGCTGTGCGACCGCTATGCGGGCGGGCCGACGGCAGTGTTGACGCACGGCGCCAACCCCGGCTTGGTCTCGCACTTCGTCAAGCAGGCGCTGCTCAACATCGCAGGCGATACTGGAGCCGATGCGACGATCCCGTCGTCGCGCGCCGGCTGGGCGGATCTGGCGCGGCGGCTGGACGTCAAGGTGATCCACATCGCCGAGCGCGACACCCAGGTGGCGGGCGTCGCC
>DAIQPV010000353.1:0-2959 GCA_036787145.1 Rhodospirillales bacterium | reverse complement strand
TCGACAATGAGGACCAACCGATGAGACGCTTTTCTCGCATCCTCTCGCCGCCACCTCCTTCAACGCAGCACCGATGGTGCAGCCGGCAGGAGTATGGGCATGACCAAAAGCGGTGGCGTTGCTCTTCTCAGCGAATGAGCAGTGCCGTTCCGTAAAGACCCAGCGCAAAGACGGTGTGAGACACCAGATTGAGAACGCGCACCGTGTTGGCATTCGCAAGCTTCGAGGCTGCAACGCCGATGCCGAGCCCCGGCTGCAGCAGGAACCACCCCGCACCGACCGTCACGATGCCAAGAATCCAGGCCGGCAGAAAGCTCGGCACGGCAAACCAGGATGCTCCGACAAATACGGCGAGGATGACGCCGTAGAGAATGCCGACCGCATAGTGGAAGATCCAGCCGAGCGCCTGCTCCTGCGCATGGGGCTCGGCGGCGGCAATGTTGGCGTGGAAGACGGTGCCGCTCTTCAAATGCCAGACCCAGCGGCCGACGGGCGCCCAGTTCGGCCTCGACTGGCGAAAGGCCTTCCAGAGCAAGACAGCCCAGAGATCCATGAGCACCGTCGCGCCAAAGCCGATCACGGCCCCTTTGATAAGCAATTCCATATACTTCCCCTCACCCGATATCCATCGGGTTAGATCAGGACCTCAGAAACGATGCAAGGCGGGATCAGCGCGCGTCGCGGCGTGCCTTCCGGGTTGCCCACCAGACGGCGAGACGACGGCGCTGGCGGCGCACGAAGTGGGAATCGTGCGACAGCACGAGAAGACCGAGCGGTACCATCCAGAATCCGAGCACCGGCAGAAAGCCAAGAAGACCGCCGAAAACCAGCAGCACGCCGATCAGCGTGCGCAACCAGCGCGATTCCGGCAGCTTCAAGCGAAAAGAACCGACGACGATCTCCCTGGTGCGAGGATCGATACCAAATTTCATGTGGTTTTTTTTCGTCGTCATGCATCGCTCATTTCGCTGTAAAGCCCGGTTTTCCGGGCGTCGTCTCGCTTTCAGTTGGAGACTTCTCCACAATCAATCAAGCCCGATGCATTTTTTTGTCAAAAAGCGCTTGGCAAATCGATCCAGCGTTTGTATTACGCGCTCACTCCGCAGCGAGCGGATGATCCCTGGTAGCTCAGCGGTAGAGCATTCGACTGTTAATCGACAGGTCGCCGGTTCGAATCCGGCCCGGGGAGCCAGTTTTCAAAAAGGGTCCGTTGAGTATTCAGCGGACCCTTTTTTGTTTCAGCTTCAATTGCCGACAATCGTTGACGCCATGGCCTGGACTGCAACCCCGTGCCTTATCGTGCTGCGCGCTTTTCCCAAGCCGTGGATTGCAGGCACAAAATCTTTTGGCTAAGCATGGGATCCTCAATCGGAGATTGTCATGAATCGCATCCACTTAACTTCTGCATTTCTCGCTCTTGCGCTGCTCACTGGCTGCGCGCCTTCGAAGCAGGAGTATGCCGCCATTCAGGAAACCGTCAGAGGAAGTGCAAAGGCACGAAAGCTGGCAATGTCGGAATGCACGGCACATTGGAGCCCGTTGCAACGGAAGAATGCCTCCATCATCCTCGACGTCTCCGAAAAGTCCGCACCGGGCATCGCATGCAGCCGACTGGTCCAGGCTGTTCGATCCGGCAAGCTGACCTATCGGGATGCTGTCGATATGATCCGTGGCAAAGCGACGCCGAAAATAATCAAAATTCTCCAGGGCCGTTAAACCCGGATTTCACACCCGGCAAGAGAGCGGCTGAAGGGTTACGCTTGGTTGCGTGACCTTCGGGTTTTCTCATGCAACCCGGCACGGCCTCTTCAGAAGATCACTCCTGGGGCTTGTCGATGCTGTTCTTGCGGAATGGTCCACGACATCGCGAACGACCCAGGGCTGGCGCAGGGTGAGCCACCGGCTGATATCGATGTAGTGGGTCTTGGACGCTCCTTCATTCACATGGAGGAGAAGCACGCCGGGGGACAGCTTGTTCCCCTCGACGTCTGTATTTTCAGGGAACGAGCCCTGCCCCCATCTGGCCCGCCATGCGGATGGCGCCGTAATCACGATCATGCGTGCCGCGACGGAAAGCCTGGCTGCGATCGCCCGGACGGACGGAGGCGCCGTAAAGCGGTGCGGCGATCATTCCGTCGGCAAAGGTGCCGGTCGCGACATCGTCCTCATGTTCGGTCGACTTGGCCTTAAACAATCCGAAGAGCATCATCCTATCTCCATTTTCCATCCGAACGGGCGGACGGGGTTTCCGTTCCCGTCGCCGCGCCGATAGACGCAAAATTAACCATGTTTGCTAACAGCCCGTTAAAGCACCGGCATTTTTCGGCCGTATCCCCGTTTCGCTGTGATCCGAATTCCCAAGATTAACGTCTTGGCGTTGAGAGCCATTAACGCTAGCTTCCCCTCACGTCGGGTTGGCAGAGGGGCAATCGATGACGATTGAATTGATTTCAGAAAAAGCATTTTCAGACGGCGTGCATCTCGCGCCGGACAATATCGCGGATCGAACGAAGGGATTGCCCTTCAAAGCACAGCTCGTTCTTCGTGGTCTCATGAAGCTCGAAGCCGGTACGCTCGCCATGACGATCCCCGGCGGTCGGACCTTTATCATCACGGGCAAGGCGCCCGGTCCGCAGGCGGCCGTCACGCTCCACAACTGGAAATTCGTGCACAGCGCTATTGGCGGCGGGGCGATCGGCGTTGCGGAAAGCTATATCGACGGCGACTGGGAGAGCCCGGATGCCGGCGCTTTCATGGAGCTGATCCTCGTCAACACCCACGTGGTGCGCCACTATTCGAACGGCCCGCGCGGCCTCTTCCTGCTGGTGGAAAAATTCCGCCATTGGCTGAACGCCAACACGCGGCGCGGCGCGCAACGCAACATCTCTGCCCACTACGATCTCGGCAACGCCTTCTATTCGGCGTGGCTCGATCCGACGATGACCTATTCCTCGGCGCT
>DAIQPV010000352.1:0-2979 GCA_036787145.1 Rhodospirillales bacterium | reverse complement strand
CATCATCTGATAGGTGACGCGACCAAAGAGCAGGGCATCGGCTCTGCCCAGGCTCGCTATGGCATGGCGATGTGTTGCACGCAGTGTCTCCTCCAGAAGCGCCGCGTCCGTAGAGCCGGCGCTATGGTCGACACACCCATCGGGCGTAACGTTGATGGAGTAAAGAAGGGGTCTCATTGTTTTCATCGCTCCATTGTCGCTCGTGCCGCGATGGACAATCGAATCTTTGCAGCTGGCTGGTCAATCCAAGGACTGCGCCGCTTGTCATCTCGGGATCCGGATGACGATCCGCCGTGACGATCATCAGAACCCGCCCGGCTCGACGCTCCTCTCGACCAGCATGTCATAGGGATACGGCTTTACGCCGGGGACGAAGTTCATGCGAAGCGGATGCGCAGCCGCCGGTGGCGCACCATCCCCACGAGCCGACCGCTCACCCGCGCGGTCTGCCGCATGTCGTGTTTCGCCAGGGAGGCGACCTGCTCGGCACCCACCGCGGTCATCAGATAATCGAAGGCGCCGCCGACCCACGGCTGAAGGGCCGTCATCTCGACGCGCAGGCGGACGGGCGGCAGTAGCCAGCCACCCCTCACCAACAGGGCCCGACGCTCCATCTGAGCGCTCAGAAACGCCGATCACGTGAACCGGGCGTTGCAGCTCGGCCGATGCCGTGCGCCGAAACGGCATCCCCTTGGGGATCTTACCAGATCGAGCGCACCCGAGCGCCCTCTTCAATGGCCTGATCTGGCCGAAGACCGGCTAGACCAGCTTAAGAGCCGACGAGGCCCCCACCCTTCTTGACGATGACCTGCACCGAGGGACGCGGTGGCATTCCCGGCTGAAAGTCGGGCCAGCGGGTCGACGGCGCCTCGAAGGTGGACCCCGGGGTATCTCCGGGATGCTGGACGGCCGCGAAATACGCGGTGCTGTCGGCGTTGAACTCCGGTCCGCACAGCTCCGCTCCCATCGGTGTGCGGTAAAACTGGCGGGTGCGCGCCCGGTCCGGGCCCTGCGTCTCGGCGACGTAGGCACCGTCGGCAATCCCAAAGCGCGGCATGCCGTCCGTCGCGATCCAGATCCGCCCCTGACGATCAAACGCGACGTTGTCCGGCGCCGACAGCCAGCCGTTTTCGGTCACTCCGGCGCCGTAGCGGGCGCCATCCTCCGGTTTGGCGGGATCGCCGGCCCTGAGGAAGATCTCCCAGTGGTACTCGGTCGCCGCATGGTCGCGCTCTGCGGCATGATCGCCGGGCGGGATCAGCTCCAGAATGTGGCCGTGCGGATTGGGAGCCCGCGGATTGGCCGCGTCCTCCCGGCCGGCTTCGCGCTTTTCGTTGAACGTCAGGGCGACGTAAACGATGCCGGTCACCGGATTGGTCTCGACGTCCTCCGGCCGATCCATCGGCGTTGCTCCGAGGAGATCGGCGGCACGCCTTGTCTCGATCAGCACGTCGGCTTGGCTCGCGAAGCCGTTCTCTTCTGTCAACGGTCCCTGGCCGAAGACGAGCGGAAGCCATGTCAGCCGCCCGTCGGCGCTGAACCGGGCGACGGCGAGCGTTCCTCGATCGAGCAGTTCGCCGTTGGCTTTGCCCGCGGCCGCATCGAAGCGATCGGCGCTGACGAAGCGGTAGATGTAGTCGAACCGCTCGTCATCGCCGGTATACGCCACCACCCGCCCGTCCTTGTTCAGGACCGTCGTTGCCCCCTCATGCTTGAAACGGCCGAGCGCGGTGCGCTTTACCGGCACCGACGCGGGATCGTACGGATCAACCTCCACCATCCAGCCGAACTTGTTCGGCTCGCGCGGATCCTTCTCCACGTCAAAGCGCTCGTAAAATCGGTACCACGCATGCCGCGGCACGGCTTTGAAGCCAAGGCGCTTGAGATTGCGTGCTTCGGGCGTCTTTGCCGGATCGCCGCCGAAATAGAGATTGAAGTTCTCCTCGGCAATCAGAACGGTGCCCCACGGCGTCTTGCCGCCGGCGCAGTTATTCAGGGTCCCGATCACCTTCGTGCCGGTCGCATCCGTATTTGTTTTGAGGCGGTCATGTCCGGCAGCGGGTCCGGTCAGGCGGCACTCCGTGGCAAGCGTGGTGATTCGACGGTTGTAGGGACTGTCGGCAACCACCTTCCAGGCGTTCGCGTCGTTGTCGCGATGGATTTCGACGATGCCGTGGCCATGCGCCGCCATCTCGATGGCGCACTGCTCTTTCGTCATCTTGTCGATCTCGCCTTCCTTCAACCCCGGAAACATCAACTGCGCGTCGGTATATTCGAAGTTGACGCAAAGCAGGCCGTGGGAGGGGTCGTCGGATTGCGCCGGCAGCGGCATCCATCCGACATAATCGTTGTTGTAGCCCCACTGCTTCGCCTGCTTCTCCGCGGACTGCGCCATCGGATCGAATTCGGCTGCCCCTTTCTCCAGGGGATCGCCCCAGCGGATCAGCGTCTGCGCTTCATAACCCTCGGCGACGACATGCGTCTCCGTGTTGCCGTGCGGAACTTCGGTAAACTGGAGGGACGACCCCGGCGTTGCCGCCCACGCCGCGCCCGACACCGCGCCCGACACCGCGTTCAGGGGCGCGAGCGTCGCCAGCGCCGCCACTGCCGTCAGGCCCCGTAGCGCCTGGCGACGGCTGTATCGTGCCAGAATGACGTCGCCGATCGTCGGCGAGAGCAGCGGATTGCTGCCAGCATCGTCTTCTGTTTGCGGGACATCGGCCGTGATCGGCGCCGTCATCGAACCATCTCCTCTCCGTCGCGTGGGGGCCCGGCGCACCGGGCGGCGACCAGCGCCCCCCAGGGTAGCACTGCCTGAAGGCGCTTCCAGCCGATCCAGATTAAAATTTGGTGACACCGTCCGTTCTCGCGGTTCGCGTCGGGCCCTGCCCCTCGCCCTCTCTCCGCCACCTGGGCCTGTCGCGCAGGGGAATCGCATTTGAATGATTTGGGTAGCGCGATGCGCTGAAAGGGATTCTT
>DAIQPV010000351.1:0-3002 GCA_036787145.1 Rhodospirillales bacterium | reverse complement strand
GTTGCCGTCGCCGCCGTCGAGGCTGTCAGCGCCTTCGCCGCCGCCGATGGAGTCGTCGCCAGCGCCACCGAGAACGGTGTCAGCGCCGGTGTCTTCTGCACCAGCCCAGATGCTGTCGTTGCCAACGCCGCCGTCAACGCTGTCAGCGCCGTCGCCGCCGGTGATCAGATCGTCGCCAGCCTGACCCGTGATGGTGTCGGCGGCAGCCGTACCTGCCAGGGTGTCGTTAGCGAGTGTGCCCGTGATCGTAGCCATATTTAGAGGCTCCCTCTTCAAAATTGTTCACTGCTGGGATGCATAGCTGCAGCTATGCTTCGACGTGCATGCCAAGATTATAAAGGAAAGTCAACTCAGGCCGCCGTGGAATTATCCTTGCTCCGCAGCCAATGTTTCGGGAATTTCAATCATTCCGCGATATTTATCGAAATTTGCCGGAAATGTTGCCAGCGCGCAACATTATAGACTGATCGACCTTCATAAGGCTGGGATAAAGCGGCCGCAAACAAAGAAAAACGCGGAAGGCCCAGCAAACCTTCCGCGTTCTTGCCTCTAAAGCGCTGATTTCCACGGCACAGCAAATTCTGCTTACGCCAAAACTCTGCGACATTCAATACGCCGCCGCTTAAATTATCGATGTGATCTTGCACTCTTTGCGAGGGACCGCCTAAGAGAGGTGCAACGCCAGAGAGGAAACCGCGTGGACAACCTGATGACGACGCTTCAGATCGATGGCGCCTGCCGCCTGGCCGGGCTGGTCGTCACACAGTTCGGCTCAGGCATCGCCGCGCAGGCCAGCGCCGCGCGGCTCACCTACGCCATGGGACGCGACGGTGCGCTGCCACGTCAGTTCTTCGGCTTCCTGCATCCCAGGTTCCGCACCCCGGTGCTGAACATCCTGCTCTCCGGAGCCGTCGGCCTGCTCGGCCTGTTCATGGACGTCACGACCTCGACGTCGTTCATCAACTTCGGCGCGTTCATCGCGTTCACGATGGTCAACGTGTCGGTCATCGCGCACTTCCTGCGCAGGCGGCGAGAAGGCGACCCGCTGCGGGTCTTTCCCAGCCTCATCGCCCCCGGATTGGGCGCCGTCATCTCGCTTTACCTACTGACCCAACTCGACTCGCACGCCGTGAGCCTGGGCTGCGCGTGGCTGGCGCTCGGGGTGCTGTGGCTGGCGGTGCTGACCCGCGGCTTCCGGAAGGCGCCGCCAGAGATGCAACTGGCCGAGTGAACGCGCGACGGGGTAGCCGAGCTCAGACCGAAGGCGTGAAGAAGTACGTCGTATGCTCGGCGGCGCGGCCGTTGCCGTCGAAGACGAAGAACGCGGCGAAGCCGACCGTGCGCCGGCCGCCCTCCTTGAGGTCGCCCTCGTACTCGCCGTGCGCGGCCACATTGTTGCCCTCGACGACCAGCGTGCGCAGCACGTGCCGGCCCGGGGCGATCAGGCGACCCTGCTCGTAGTACCGGCGCACGTCGTCGATGCCGACCATCCGCTGGTATCCGGGACGCTGATACAGCACGTCACCGCTGAAGAACTCCAGCACCGACTCCATGTCGTCGGCGTCCAAGGCGTCGTAATAGCCCTGCACCGCACGCCGCAAATCCGGGCCGTGCGTCCGCGAGTCTCCCAACATCACGCCTCCTGCTGCTCGGTGCCGTTCGGGTGCTGCCATCGATCATAGCACAGCACCCCATAGCCCCCGAGAACCCCGGTCACCCCGCATTCCTGCGCCGCGGACCAAAGATAGTGTTCGCTTTTACTCACCTGACCGTGTAAAAGCGAACACTATCTTTCGCGGGTCACTCCTGGGTCACTCCCACTCGAGCCCTCTGGTCGCAGGAGTGCCCCGCTCCACGCCTCGCCGACCGCAGACCGGCGCAGCCGCCGTACCCGCGGGTCACTCCCACTCGATGGTGCCGGGGGGCTTGGACGTCACGTCCAGCACCACCCGGTTGACCTCGGGGACCTCGTTGGTGATGCGTGTGGAGATGCCGGCGAGCACGTCGAAGGGAACCCGCGTCCAGTCGGCGGTCATCGCGTCTTCGCTGCTCACGGGCCGCAGGACGATGGGGTGGCCGTAGGTGCGGCCGTCGCCCTGCACCCCCACCGACCGGATGTCGGCGAGCAACACGACGGGGCACTGCCAGATCTCGCGGTCCAGGCCCGCCTCGGTCAGCTCGGCGCGCACGATCGCGTCGGCCGCCCGCAGCGTCGCCAGGCGATCGGCGGTCACCTCGCCGATGATGCGGATGCCCAGCCCCGGCCCCGGGAACGGCTGCCGCCACACGATGCCCTCGGGCACCCCCAGCTCCAGGCCGACCTGGCGCACCTCGTCCTTGAACAGGTCCCGCAGCGGCTCCACCAGCGTGAACTGCAGGTCGTCGGGCAGGCCGCCGACGTTGTGGTGGCTCTTGATGTTGGCGGTGCCGCTGCCGCCACCGGACTCCACGACATCCGGGTAGAGCGTGCCCTGCACGAGGAAGCGCACCGGATGCCCGTCGGCCTGCGCGCCGCCGACGATGTCGCGCGCGGCCTGCTCGAAGCAGCGGATGAACTCCCGACCGATGATCTTGCGCTTGGTCTCGGGGTCGCTGACGCCGGCGAGCGCGGTCAAGAACTGCTCGGCGGCATCGACCGTCACCAGGTCGACGCCGGTGGCCTGCACGAAGTCCTCCTCGACCTGCTCGGCCTCACCCTGGCGCAGCAGCCCGTGGTCGACGAACACGCAGGTCAACTGGTCACCGACGGCCTTCTGCACGAGCGCCGCCGCGACCGAGGAGTCCACCCCGCCGGAGAGCCCGCAGATGACCCGCGCGTCACCGACCTGCGCGCGGATGCGCTCGACCTGCTCAGTGACGATGCTCGCCGGAGTCCAGTCACAGGCCAGCCCGGCGCCGTCACGCAGGAAGTTCTCCAGCACCCGCTGACCGAACGTGCTGTGCATGACCTCCGGGTGCCACTGCACCCCGTAGAGGCGACGCTCGTCGTCCTCGAAGGCGGC
>DAIQPV010000015.1:0-19714 GCA_036787145.1 Rhodospirillales bacterium | reverse complement strand
CGGGAGCTGTCGTGACCGGACTGATGCTGACCGATGACGAAGCCGTGCTGGTGCGCGCCTGCGTGCAGACGGTCGTCGCGATGCTGTTGGAGGCCGATCCGGAGCCGCTCGGGCCGGCGTTGACGGAGCGCGCGGAGGAACTGTTTCTGTTGGCGAGGAGGTTGGTTTGATACGAGTATATAGGCTAATCGCAATGAATACGGCGTGCGTAGCCTCCATAACAGGTGCTTGTTTCCTGTCACCCTATGATAAGCCTGGCTGGGGATGGCTGATAGTGCTCGCTTTTCTGACAGCGACTGTGAGTACGAATGGGGGCGCCGAATGAGACCCATCCAGAACATCGCCCAGCACGTCCGCGCAATGGTCGCCGAGCGTGACCTGTGTCTTCGGGACGTAATCCCAGACGACTACCCGGCGTGGCCCGCCAGCCTCGTCGCCAAGGCGCGCGATATCGACCGCGACCGTGCAGCAGCGATTACCCACCAGCTCGCGGAACTGCGGGACGTGATGATCGAACTGGGATTGCTTACTCCCGATGAGGCGGCGGTTATCCGGGGAAGGTGGGGCAGGAATGACTGACCGCTTTGACATCTTGAACCGTGCAGGTGGTAGGTAATAGGAGAAGGGCACGTGATTGCGCGTTTGACTAATCGGCTCCTTGAAAACCTAAACCGGAAGCCGTACCGCGATGCGTATGTGGGAGAGCATGTGCGTACTGGTATCTCATACCAAATTCGCGCAATGCGCGACCTACGAGGGTGGTCGCAAAAAAAGCTGGCAGAGGTGCTGAAGAAACCACAGAGCGTTGTCTCTCAGTTGGAAGACCCCGACTATGGTAAGCCGAGCGTCCAGACATTGCTTGAGATCGCGTCGGCTTTCGATGTTGCTCTAATCATTCAGTTCGTGGATTTTCCAGAGTTTATGAAGCGAACGAGAGATACCTCTCCTGACGTACTAGCTGCGGAAAGCTTTGAGGCGCAGTACGGCCAAATCAGAACTGATCATCCGACGGACCAACTCAACATGGACTCGGCGCGAGATGCGCTGGAGGCTGCCAAGCAGTAATTAGGACAGCCAATCGAGTCTACCTGGGACACTTTCAGCAGAATTAGGACAGCACCAAAGATGAGGCGCGAATGACCGACCGTTTTGCTATCCTGAACCGTGCCGCCGAAGCCGCTCGCGACCGCGCGGGCACCTACGGCAAGCCAGAGGACAACGCCCGCCGAATCGCCGCTCTGTGGAATGCCTACCTCGAAAACCGCACGATCACGCCGGTCGATGTGGGGATCATGATGGCATTGCTGAAGGTGGCGCGGTTGGCGGAGTGCCCGCATCTGGATGGCTTCGTGGACGGCGCCGGGTACTTCGCCTACGCCGGAGAGGTGGCGGATCAGCATGAGTGAGCATCACTGGTCCGGTTGGCCCGGAGCGATTTGCCTGAAGTGTGGAGCTGCGGACCCGATCGAGGAAGCCTTGGCGGATGGTCGGGAGTTGGCTGAGCAGTTGTGGCTGGGGGACGGGGGGACCGACCCAGTGCAGTGTCCGGTAAAAGGTAAGCTGGTTTGGCGGGGCGATCGTTGGTGCCTGGAACCTGAATGACCGACCCCGAAATCACCTTCAACGCCAACCCGACCCAGAAAGCCTTCATCAACTCGCGGGCCGAGGCCGACCTGTTCTCCTCCCGCAAGGGCGAGGGCAAGTCCACCGCGCTCTGCTGGGCGTGCTGGTACCACACCCGGAACAATCCCGGCGCGCAATGGGCGATCATTCGCGACACCTGGACGAACCTGCGCCGGACGACCCTCGCCGAGTTCTTCCGGTGGTTTCCGGCCGGCGTGTGGGGCACGTGGCACGAGCAGAACCGGGAGTTCACCTGGAATCCGCACCTGATGGGGCCGGGTAGCCGGGTCACCTTCCTCGGCCTGGACGACAAGACGGACGCCGCCAAGGTCGCGTCGATGCCGCTCGGCGGCGTGGGCCTGGACGAGCCCTGCCCGGCGGCATCCGAAGGCCTCGGTATCGACGATTTCGTCTTCACGACTGCGATGGGCCAGCTCCGGCAACCGGGCATGCGCTGGTACGCGGCCAAGATCGCGCAGAACAACTCCGACGAGACCCACTGGACCTACCGCCGGTTCGTGGACCCCGGCACCGGCCCGCACGGTGGCGCGCTACTCCCCCTCCAGGAACCCGGTTTCCGCCTCTGGCAACCCGTCTACGCCGAGAACACCGCGAACCTGAAGCCCGGCTACTACGAGGCGATGCGCCGTGAATGGGCCGATCGGCCCGACCTCGTGAGCCGGTTCGTGGACGGCAAGATCACCAACCAGCTCATCGGCCGCCCCGTCACGCCTGAGTGGGACGACAACGTTCACCTCGCCCGAGAGCTGGTCCCCGTCCGCGGTACCGACCTGATCCTCTGTTGGGACTGGGGAAATTGTTACGATGACCAAACCGAGGTATTGACGGAGACCGGATGGAAGTACTTCGGGGAGCTGGAGCGGGGAGAGCGTGTCGCCACCTTGAACCGAGAAACCGGTCTGGTCGAGTACCAGTGCCCCCAGCGCCTTGTTCGCCGTCCCTACACCGGGCCAATGATCAGTTACAGCGATCGAGCAATCGATTTCTGCGTGACGCCGGAGCACGGAGTCCCCGTCGAGCGTGATATCAACGGGAACTGGAGAACGGAGAAAGTCACAGCAGAGTGGCTGTATTCCCGAAAAAGGCACCATTGCCGGCTCCCGCTGGCAGGCAAGTGGGAAGGCGAGCCCGGAAATCCTCTCGATATGGACGATCTCGTGTTTGCTGCCCTTATAGGCTGGATCGTGGCCGAGGGTTCGATCGGTAGTACCGGCATAACGATTTACCAAGAAAAGGAGAGCCCGCTGGAAGGCTTGCTGGCAGAGACGGGAATGCGCTGGACACCAATCCGCGCCTACGGAAAGGCGGCGGGGTGGAGGACTTCCGATCGGCGTCTGCGTGAGTACTTGCGGGACTTGGGGACGCAGGACGTGCGCCGCATACCGAGGGCTGTCTTTCGTCTTCCTCCTGCGGCGCTCCGTGCCTTCCTGGACGCCTACATCGCTGGGGACGGACACCGCCGCCGGAACGAGATTACTGCCTATACCGTATCGCCCGGATTGGCTGACGACCTTCAGGAACTCGCGATAAAGATCGGCCTCAACGCGAGGGTGCGGAAGCGTGCACCGGCGAAATCGCGCTTGGCCGATGGTCGGGTAATATCATCCGGGCCCGGCTATGACGTTTCGTTCCGGGTGTCGCGGCACGCCTATATGCAGGGCCAGTTTCACCGGCTCCACTACACGGGTGAGATTTTCTGCGCTACAGTACCCAACGGGACACTCTGGGTGCGCCGGGGCGGCCGTGTACACTTAAATGGCAACACGCCAGCCTGCGCCATCACCCAGCTCACCCCTCTCGGCCACTGGCTGATCCTCGAAACCCACGTCGGCGTCGATGTTGGCGTGTACGAACTGATCACCGATCAGATCAAACCGGCGCTACGCGACCGGTACCGCCGCTTCAAGTGGTGGCATACCGGAGACCCGTCCGGAGCCCGCAAGGAACAGTCCTCAGTGGACCAGTCGGCCGTCCGCGTCGTCAAGAAGGAACTCGGCGGCGTCTGGAGGCCCGGACCCCAAGACCCGATGGACGGCGTGCCGGCGCTCCGCTCGGTCATGCGCTCGATCGGCCGCGTGAAGGTGGACCGGACCCGCGCCAAGGAGGCTTGGTGGGCGCTCCGGGGCGGATGGCACTTCCACATCGCGCGGAGCGGTGTCGCCGGTGGCCGCCCGGTCAAGGACGTGCACAGCCACATCGGCGATGCCCTTGCGCACGGCGCCGCCGTCATCTTTCCGCTCGGGACGCTCCGCGAGCGTAAATCCGCAACCCCACCGAAGGAGGCTTCTTGGTGATCCAGGCGATAAGTGAATCCCGTAAAAACCGCAAAGCGTCCCGCGAGCGTGGGGCTCGTTACTACTGGGGAATACCCTGTTCCAAAGGACACGACACCGAACGAACGCGCCGCTATACCAAGAGCGGAAATTGTGTGGAATGTACCCGTAAACATCGGCGGAAGAAGCCTGAGGCTCTGATCGACGGCGGCGGCTACTATCTTGACCAGCAAGCGCCCCGCGCATACCCTGTAGGCCCGCAACCGGAGTAACCCAGTGGCCCAAATCCTTCCGTCCGGATCGACGCAATCTTCCTTGTCCGACGCACCCGGACAGTCGGTGAAAGCCATCACGCCGAGCGACAGCACCGACTTCACCGGCAACCCTTACCGCGCCCTCTATATCGGCGAGGCCGGCGACGTGGCGGTGGTCGCTATCGAAGATGCCTCGAACGAACCACAGACCTTCGTCGCCGTCCCGGCCGGGCAAATCCTGCCCATCTGCGTCAAGAGGGTCATGGCGACGAACACAACGGCCGGCTCGATCCTCGGAATCCGATAAGTGGCGAAGCCCACCGACGACGAAATCCTGGCGACCCTCAACAGTTACCGAACCGAGGCCGAGAAGGCCCGAATCGGCGGCTTCGAGGACCGCGAGGCTCAGTGGAAGTCCAACAAGGACATCTACTGGGCGCGCTACGATTTCGCGGGCAAGGCCAAGTTTCAGTCGAAAATCCCGCTTCCGCACGGCGCGATGTTCGTGGATCGGTGGGCCGCCGCCTGCAACTCCGCCCTGATGCTGCCCGGCGAGTGGTACATGATCGAGGCGCGGGGCGATCCGAACAAGCAACTCGAAGTCCCCTTCCGCCGCTTCCTTGATTACTGGCTCTCCCGCTGCTCGCTGACCCCGACCGGCCAGACCGCCGGTTTCGGCCACTTCTTCGAGGCGCAGCTCAAGCTCGGCGCGATGATGGCCGGCTGCGCGACCGTCACTTGGGACGAGCGCCGGAAGCGGGTCGCCGTCGAGACTGTCGATCCGACCGAGGTGCTGCTCGACGCGACCGGTCGTGGCATGTACCGCATCCGCCGCCAGACCCGCGACTGGTACGAGTTCTGGCAGGAGGTCCAGCAGAATCCGAAGCTCTGGAACCTGAAGGCGATCGAGGAACTGAAGGCCTACCACGATCAGGCTATGGTCACGGAGCGGGAGCGGCTGGTCAGCCACGGGACCGAACCCGGCCTCATGCGCAAACCGATCACGCTCGATTATTACTACTGCTGGATCATCGACAGCACCGGCAAGGCTACGAACCCGGAGAAGCAGCTCGCCGTCATCGGCAATGAGCGCTTCCTGGTACGCCGGCCCGAACCGAACCCGTACTGGCACGGTGACGATTGGCTCGTCTACTGCCCCTACATCGCTGTCCCGCTCTCCGTCTACGGCAAGACCTACATGGAGACGTGGGCGACGATCGCCGAGCTGTACGTCCGGATGACCAACATCATTCTGGACGGCGCCTTCACCTCGGCACTGCGAATGTTCGCGGCTCGCCCCGAGGCCCTGAAGGACGCTAACCAGCTCACCGATGGACTCGCCCCCTTCAAGATGCTGTTGCTCGAAGACGGCTACACCGTTGAGGACGTGCTGGCCACCTTCGATCTGGGCGACCTGAAGCCCTCGGTGCTGACCGCATGGCAGGCGATCAAGCAGGAGCTGCGAGAGGCCGCCGCCACCAACGATATCGATCTCGGGCAGACAGTGCCGAAAGGCGACGTGACGGCAACCGAAATCAACGCCGTCACGACCTCCGGGACCGAGCTGATCCGCTCGATTGCCCGCACGATCGAACAAGGCCAAGTGGACCAAATCCTGAGCCTCGTCTGGCGTACCGGCCTCCAGCATTTCGACGAGGAGGACGAGGAGTTGAAGGCTGCGGTCGGTCCCGAAGCCTTCTCGATGTTCGTGGCTCGCCGCGCCGAGTTCAGCCGCACCAAGGTCGTCTTCCAGGCGCGCGGTATCAGCGGCGTGATCGAGCGCAACGCGAAGCTCCGCTCCCTGCTCCAGACCCTCCAGATCATCGCCCAATCGCCCGGCCTGTTGCAGGTCTTCATGCAGGCGCTGGGACCGGAGGGCCTGATGAAACTGATCCGTGAGCTGTTCCGCCTCAACGGGCTCGATGCCGCCGACCTCATCCCGCAGCAATCCACTATCGCGTCGGGTCCGATGCTGCCGCTGGTAGGCGGTGCGCCGGCCCCGGCGGCCCCGACCGCGCAACCCGTAGGAGTGCCCTCCGCATGACCCGAGCCGATTACTGGGACTGGGAGAACCAAGTCAACATGTCGGGGGCGTTGCACCAGTGTACGTATGTGGATAGCGGGTCTCCAAGACAGGTTCGAGGCCGCCCGATCGGTTTCCACGCCAACATCGACCAGAAGCCCGTTTATCGTGTTCCTGCCGGGAGTCGCCCTTGCGTAAGCGCGACGTAGCATCCATCATCGCCGCCCTGGACCTGCCCGGTCGCATCAAGGCACTGGACACGTCCGCTGAAAACGCGTTGCTGCGGGACGAGCTGACCCCCGAGGGAGCCCTGCGAGCATGGGCGCGTCGCAGCACCTACCTAGAAGTCGCGCGCCTGCTCGCCCGCGTCGAACAGGAGGCGGAATGACCAAGGACGAACTCGACCGGTATCAAGCGATGATGCAGACCCGGTGCGACGGATACCGGATCATCCTGCCGTCGAGCATCGAGCGCGGCGTGAAACTCCCGAAGGAGGACTGCAAATGCCCATGAGCTTCGACATCGCCCGCGCATTCATGTTCGGCGTCGTGCAGCACGACGGGACCTTTCCCGAGCCGAAACAGGAACCGGCCGCCGGGATGACCGATGCCGAGCGCGCCAAAATCCGCGAAATGTTCGCGCCTACGGAGGACAACGAATGACTGACACGCCCGAAACCGAAACCCCTGTCGCCGCGCCGGACCCGCGCGACATCGAACTCGCCACGCTCAAGGCCCAGGTCGATGCCCTGAAGGCTAACGAGGGAAAGTTCGAGGAGCTGTTCGACCGGGTTATGGCGACCCGTCCGGCAGCGCCCGACTTCACGCCCACGACCCCGCCCGAACTGACCTTCGACGACCTGCCCGATCCGGTCGAGGACAAGACCGCGTACGCGAAAGCCCTCGCCGCGAAACTGAAGGCCCACGAGGAGCTGTCGGCCCGCGCCGCCGCGAAAGCCGCCGAACCGCAACGGATACTCGCGACCCTCGAAGCCGATTTCATCGAGGCCTATCCGGACCTCGGCCAGCACACCCTGCTCGTGCGTGCTGCTGCCGGCGAGGTCGGCGCCGAGTTCCGCCGCAAGGGGCTCGACCCGGTCCAACTCGCACAGACCAACCCCGATCGGCTTTTCCGCGCCATCGCGAAGCGCGCCGAGACCGAGCTGGCCAAGTACCGCGCTCCGGCCGCGCCCGAACACCGCACCGGTGGAACCGGCGGCGGTTCCACGCCTACCTCCACGACTCCGGTGCCGGAGCCCGCCCGCACCTCCTACCTCGAAGAAATCCGCGCGCGCCAAAACAAAGCCGGGATTTCCCGCTACTGATCCTACTTGACGTGTGGCAATTCGGTACGTACTGTTGCCGAAAAGCCACACTCTCTCATAGGACCGACTCATGGCTTGGCTTGCTGATAGCCCTTCCGGCGTTTACCGGGATCACGCACTATCCTCGACCGTTCGGATGCAGGCTTACGAGGATACGGTCCTCTACCAGTTCGTGCAGCCGGAGCCCGGATACGGCAAGGGCAAGGGTCAGTCGCTCACTTACACCCGCATCGGCAAGCTCGCCAGCGCCGGCCGGGTTGCCGATACCGACTACCTCCCCTCCGTCCGTCCATCGGTAACGACCGGTGTCGTCTCCGTTTCCGAGTGGGGCGCCAAGACGCAGCTCACCGAGTTCGAAGTCGATATCACCCACTTCGAACTTGAACCGCAGCTCAAGGAAGCCTTCACCAACCAAATCTCCCTGACGACCGACGAGATGGCCTCGACCTCCCTGAAGGCCACTCCGATCCGGTACACCCCGGTCACGACCGGCGGTGTGTTCGTCACGAACGGTACCGTCACCCAGGTCGCCGACAAGAACCTAACCGTCATCGACGTGCAGAATATCCGCGACTACTTGAAGCGGAACCTGCTCTGCCCCTACTACGCGAACCAGCGCTACGTCGGATGCCTTTCGACGACCGCCGCTCGCGGGATCAAGAACGACCCACTCTACAAGGACTGGTTCGTGTTTCGGCCCGAAAAGGCTGCGTTCGTGAAGTCCTACGTCGCGTCGTTCGAGGACATCGACTTCTACGAGACGAATAACGATAACGTGCTCGACAACTCGGCCGGATCGACCACGGTCCTCGGGCAGGCCCTGTTCTTCGGCGCCGACGCAGCCCGTGTAGCAGTCATCCGCGACCCGGAACTGCGCATGTCGGCCGTGAAGTCCGACCTCGGCCGCTTCTGGGAGCTGGGTTGGGTCGGCACCCTGGAGACGTTCGCACCGTGGTCCACGGCCACGACCGGCGCGACGACCGCCCGTTCCGTCTACGTCACTTCCGCATAAGGCACTGCCATGTCGCTCGGTCTCCCGCACAGCAAAGTTCGCCGCACCACGGATGCCGTCGTCGATCTCGGCGCCACCACGGACGACCTCTTCAACATCGCCGGCCCCCTGAAGGTCTGGCGGATCGGTGTCCACCTCGTGGACGAGGCGAAGACGACCGGCACCGCCTGGGTCATTCAGGTTCAGTCGGTCACGGGCACGACCGAGACCTCGCTCGGCACCGCGACCGGCCCCAATACCCTTGCGGTGGGCGGCTGCACCTATAAGGACTTCGATGTCCCGCTCGTGGTCGCCGAGGGTTCTTACCTGAAGGTCGAAGTGACGACCGCCGGCAACACCGGTCAGGGCCTCGTCTGGATCGAATATGAGGACCTGCCGATGACCAAGGCCTACCTCGACACCCTTACCGAGATGGCGTGATGACGCTCTTCACGAACCGCTCCGCGCCGACCAGCCTGACCGATTCTCTCGGTTCGATCGGAGCCGCTGACGATACGATCGCCGCAATCCCGGCGGTGACTGTTGCCGATGCGTCTACGGCTGCGGGCACAACGGGTTCGGTGAACGCGGCGCTTACGGTTATTCGTAACGACCTTCGCGACCTGACGGCCAAGGTCAATGCGCTGATCTCGGCCTTTCGCGACCAGTGACCCCGCGCCGGTTCCTCCGCTGTCTGGTGGAGGGCATCCGGCGCTTCCACCGTCCGCTACGCCCAAATGGGCTTTACTTTCCCCGTTACGACTGTGGTATGGTTGACACACTCACCTGTGACCGTACGGCCTCGACCGTGCGCGACGACAACCGCACCAAGTACGGGATTTTTACATGACGGCGACCGCCCCAAAGAAAGGCCTTGATGTTGAGCGCGGATGCGAAATCCGCCAGAATCGGCAACTGGGCATCTGGATCGGGATGTACGTGGACGAGCCCGGCCGCTACTACGATTTTCGAGGAAACGAAGTCACGCTGGACGCCGCCCGCAACGCCTGCTTCCCCGTCGATGAGCACCTCCGGGAGCAGGAAAAGCAGGCCAAGATCAACGAAGCCACCCGCCGCATCCACGAGCAGTATGGCGCCGTCGCCGAAGGCGAAGTGGTCGCCACGATCAACAATCTTCGTATCAAGCACGCAGGGTTCGGCCGGTGGAAGGTCATCGGCCCGGACGATGAACCTGTGCACGACGGTACGATGACCCGAGCGGCTGCCGAAGAGTTCGCTGCCGCCTACAAAGTCTGACAAAGGAGAGCGATATGGCAGGACGGCGTAAGGGCGGCCGAGGCCGCTAAATGGCTACCTTCGGTTTCTTGCAAGCCGAAGTTCAAGCGTGGTTGCGGGATACGCCAGCCGATACCGTTGGCCGTATCCCGCAAATCCTCAATGATGGACTGCGCGAAATTCAGCGCCGTTACAACTGGATGTGCCAGCGCGCCACGGCCACGGTAACGACGGTAGTCGCCGATGGCAACGCCCTGACGACGGTCGCCGACTGGAAGGGCGCGCGCGGGAAACCGTGGTACACCGAGTTCCGGGGCGCGACGGTCGGCATGGACTGGCTCACCAGTGGCGATCAGGTTGTTCGTGGGTTCGAGGGCGACTCGACCGGCGCACCCTCCTACCTCTACCAAGCCTCCGTAACCAACGACGGCACGATGACGATCCGCCAGTACCCCAAGCCTGATGGCGCCAGCGACTACGGCGACGGCGAGTATCGGATCAGCATCCCCTATTGGCGCCGCCTGCCGGCGCTGTCCGCCGCCGACGACAGCAACTGGTTCACCGATCAGGTCCCGCTCTGGTTCCGCTGGTATGGGCTCGCCTACGGCTCCGATATGAACATCGACGACCCGCGCGCCCAGAAGTACCTCGCCTTGGCCGAGGCCGAGTTCACCCGCGCCCGCCAAGCCGACAAGATCGCGCAGATCGCCAACGCCGACACTCTCGCCTACCGGACGGATGCCGGCGGTCCACAACGCCTACCTTGGTGGGTCTGATGCCCTTCACGACCGATCCGACCAATCCCACCGATAACAGTTTCGTCGATCAGTTCCCGGCGAACGAGCGCGCTCATCGAACGCAGCTCCAGAACATGTACGAGGTCGAGCACGATGTGGCGACCGGGAGGCACCAGATCGCCGCCGGTTCGACCGCGACGCGTAACGGCATCACCGAGTGGTGCGAGGGTGCTTTCTACGTTAATGCCGACGACAGCCGGCTCCGCTTCCAACGCGCCGCAACCGTTTCCGGTGGCATCCCGGCCGTGTGGCAGGAGATCGGGCAGGAGTTTGTCCCAGGCACCGTCATCGTCTTCGCCCAACCCACTGCGCCAATCGGTTGGGCACAACTCGGCACCCACGATGTCCTTTTGCGCGCGACGAACTCCACCGGGCTCGTGACCGGTGGTAGTTGGGCGATCAGCGGCCTATCCGCTGAAACCGCGAACCACACCCACACCTTCAACGTAACCCCGACGACCTCGGCGAAGTCTGGTGGCTCATCGCAGGGTACTAGTTCCTCCGGTGGACCATCCACACCCCTCGATAACCACACCCACACCGTAAACGTCGCTGGTACGACCTCCACCGAGTCCGCCGCCCACACCCATGTCGGCGACGGCACATGGCGCCCAGCCTATATCGATGTCATCCTCTGCCAGAAACAGTGAGGCCCCCGTGGCCAAGAAGACCAAATCCATGCCGATGAAGAAGAAAAAGGAAAAGTGCTGAGTGCCTTGCCAGTGCAAGACCGACAAGCAGCGCTCCCGGTGCATCTGGTGGGTTGAGGGTACCGGCCTTCCTCCCGAAGTCAATCAGGCGACCGGCGAAATCCGACCAACCCGAGGCTGCTTCCCGGAGGTAGCGCTCCGCTGGCTCGTTGATGTATCAAGGACGAACGCGAGTGCTGCGGCGGCCGTCGAGAGCAACCGCAACGTCCTCTTCACTGGCCTGAAAGCCCTGAGCCATGCCGTTTCGCAAGCCGGCGCCGGTCCTGAAGCCCAACCTTGGCGTGCACTACAATGTGCCGCCGATCCAGATTCCGAACCGGGGGCTGGCCGACTGCTTGAACGTCCGGATCGTTGAAGGCGACGTAACCAACGCGAACGTGGGCTGGTCGCCGTTCAGCCCGAACTGGACCCTGAACGGCCCGGTCACCCTGATCGACCAGTACTTCTCCTCAAGCGGCTCGCAGAAACTCCTCCTCGCTTCCACGACCGACCTCTATGAATGGATCGAGTCCGGCGATACGATCGCCTACCTGACCCCCCGCTACGCCACTGGGACCGCCGCCTGCGCGGCCACCACGACCGTCACCGGCTCAGGAACGACCTGGACCACCAACGTCAAGGCCGGCGACCGCATCCACTTCGGCTCCTCCACCCAGCGCAACCCCACGGCCGCCGAGCAACCCGGCGGGCCAAACGCCACTTGGTACGAGGTCGCTTCCGTCACCAACAACACGACGCTGGTGCTGACCGCCGCCGGCCCGAACACCTCCGGCGCCGTGAACTACACGATCCGATCGGTTTTCACCAACGACACCGACCTGCCGTGGGATACCGACCTGTTCCACCGGGGCCTTCCCGGTCCCGCCGACTGGTGGATCGGCACCAACGGCGTAGACCCGGTTTGCCGTTGGAACGGTACCGACACGCAGGTCGAGCGGATGACCGCCTTCGGGTTCACCTGCCGGACCCTGCGCCGCTGGAAAAACATGATGGTCTACGGAAACATCACCGAATCCGGCGCCAGCAAACGGCAGTCTATCCGGACGACGGCCTTTGGCGACCCCTTCAACGTGACCACATTGGAGGCCGCCGAGTTCGTCGCGTTCGATGGGGTCGATCCGATCCTAACGCTCCAGAGCCTCGCGGATTCGCTCGTACTTTACGGCGCCCGTACGATCGCCCTCGCCAGCTTCATCGGCCCGCCCGAGTACATCGCGTTCCGGCAGGTCATCACCGGCCTCGGCTGCCTGTCGTCCCGAACGGTGGCCGACTTCGGCGACTCCCACGAGTTTCTCGGGCCGGATGCCCAGTACCGCTTCGACGGCGTGACCGTGCTGGAGATCAATTACCAAGTCATGCGCGAGGTCATCCGCAAGCAGGACCCCGGTCGCCTGAACCAAGCCCAGGCGCATTTCGCGGAGGAGACCGGCGAAGTGCACTGGATCATCCCGCTCGCGACCGATCCCACGAACACCTCCCCCGCGCGCTCCTACGTGGAGAACTACCTGGAGATCGTGGATAGCCAGCAGGAGGCGCCGTTTACCGTCTGCGACCTCCCGGCGACCTGTACCGGCTACGCCGAGCGACTCGACAACATCACTTTCGATGAACTGGGTGTGCCGTGGTCCACCCTCCATTTCCGCTTCGACGACCGCTTCTTCAAGGCCGCCTACCCGTTCAACCTGATGGGTACGGCGGCCGGCGAGGTTCACGTTCTGTGGGGCGCCAACAGCCAGGACGGTGCGCCGATCGAGAGCTGGATTCTGACCGGCACGAAACCGGCGATCGACGGTCGCGTGAAGGGCTGCGTGACCCGTTTCTACCCGTTCTGCCACGAGGTACACGGCGCCTCATACGACCTGGATGTAACGGTCTATACTGCTGACCAGCTTGCTGGTAATCTCCAGCCCCAGCAGACCCTCCCCTATGACCTGAGTCACGGAGGGGATCGGTTCGTCAACCCCTACAACGTGGGTCGGTTCTACGCCGTCCGCATGGGGACGACCGGAGTGGATCGAGTGTGGACCTGCTCCGGATGGGACGCCGACATTGCACCGGTAGGAGAACGCGATTGAGGCACGCACGCCGAAAGATCAAGCCCGAGAAGGACGAGCAACTGAAGGCCGAATGGGAAGCCTGCACCGACTGGCGCGTCACTTGTCGGGAGTGCGGGCGCGTCCGAGTCGGCACCCTCGCCGAATTGCGGAAGCCCTGTGCGCATTAAGGTCACCGAAGGTACGCTCATACCACAGGTCACGCCGCGTGACCTGAACGGTGTCATCACGACCTTCCCGATCCTCGGGCGGCAGGTGGACACGGCCCTCCGTGCCATCGCCCTCGCGGTCAACCGGCTCGGGTCGATCGATCACGGGTTGGCCACTGCGACCACCGATGGCACCAATGGAGACATTACGATCGCGCACGGGCTCGGCGAGGCTCCCTCGCACGTCATTGTCTCCCTTCAAGGAGCGACTTTCGTGGCGACTTGCCAAGCGTGGAATCCGACTGCCACAGCTTTTAACGTGCGCTGCTGGAATACCGCCGGCGCCCCCCTGACCAGCACCTCCGTCACTATCTCCTGGATGGCCTTCGTATGAGGATCGTTCCTCTCCGCAACCCCGATCTCGCGAACGAGCATCCCTTCTTTCTGGAGATGGCCGCGTCGATCCCTACGGCTCCCGAGGGCGCCTCGCTCGGTTTTCTGCTCGCCCGCGACGGCGCCGAGTGCCTCACGGCGATGGAGGGCCTCGATCCGATCGCCGCAATGATCATCGCTTTCGACATGTCGCCAATCTGCCGAATGCCGCGCATCGTTCATCTCTACAGCCCGCTCGGCCGCCTAGACGCCATCCACGCCTTGTGCGACGCAGCCGTTGCCCTTCTGTTGCAAAAAGGGCACACTACGGTTCTGGCAGCCAACTGGACCGGTGGCCCCGACGACGCGTGGACAAGAATTGCAACCCGTCTAGGGGAAGCCCGTCCGATCGGCACGGTGTTCGAGATCGGACTGAGCAATGAGCGAAACCCTATTGGGCTCTGGCGCGAGCGCCGACGTACCCAGCGAGCGAAGGCTGGGGAACCTTCAGGCGCTGGTGCCGCAGCCCTACCGGAACCTTCAGGGCGGTCTGGCCGGTCTGATCAGCCAACTGCTCGGGGGACAGTCGGCGCCAAGCCTCGCCGGAGTTCCGGGCTACGAGGGGCAGACGACGGCGCCGGTCAGCGGAAACGAAAACGACCTGCTCGCCGCGTTAATGGGGCGGTCGCAGGGCTCCCAGGGGACGACCAACCGGGATAACCTGCTGGCCAACGTCCTCGGCGGCCAGTACCTCTCCCCCGACAGCAACCCGAACCTAGCCGGTGCGATCGAAGCCGCCATCCGTCCGGTCCGTTCCGAGTTCCAAAACGTCGTCACCCCGACCCTGCGCTCCAAATTCACGATGGCCGGGCAGCAGATCCAGGGCGAGGGCTCCAGTCCGTTCGATCGTGCTTCGGCCCTCGCCGGCCAGAGCTATCTGGACAAGATCGGCGACATCTCGAAGCAGATCGCGTCCGACCAGTACCAGCAGGAGCGGCAGCTCCAGACGCAGGCCATTACCCAGCAGACGCAGGCGGACACGGCGCAGGTCAACGACCTCGTCACGAACCTACAGGCGCAGGCCCTCCCCCGCATGGTCGAACAGTACGGTCTCGACAAGGGTATCGAGCTGTTTAATCAGCGGGTCCAGGCGCTGCTATCGATCCTCGGTGTCGGTGGGCAGCTCTCCACCTCGCAGATCGGTCAAGGTGGTTCGCTTACGAGGGAAGGCACACAAGGTCAAGGTGGGACTATTATCGCTGGTCTCGCGGGCGCGGCGGCAGTGGCATTCTAGCAATGAACAACGATTTCAATCGGATAGGAACGGAGTTCGCTAACACGGTAGCGATTTCGCACGATCCTGTTGATACGTCGGTGACTCCGATCGCCCTTCTATACTCGGGAGGTAAAGACAGCACAGCCTGCCTAAAGATACTACGAGAGCAAGGGTTGTTAGACCAAACTTGCGTCGTGTGGACGAATACAGGCGACGCCTACCCTGAAACCCTAGCACTCATGCAGCGTACCCGAGACGCAGTTCCTCATTTCTGCGAGGTACGCACTAACGTACTTGGATGGAAACAAGAGAACGGCATACCGACTGATATACTACCTGTATCCTCAACACCCATATGGAGGATTGCATACGGAGCAACAGCGCCGGCAATGGTACTGCCTTCAGCATGTTGTGGCGCTAATCTTTGGATGCCAATGTTTAATTTT
This sequence comes from Rhodospirillales bacterium, assembly GCA_036787145.1. Classification (GTDB taxonomy): domain Bacteria; phylum Pseudomonadota; class Alphaproteobacteria; order Rhodospirillales; family Defluviicoccaceae; genus Defluviicoccus. Next base: position 4,165 of record DAIQPV010000015.1, on the reverse strand, counting down.
TTGGCTCAGAGCAGATTTAAGATCGTAGTGCGTGGTGAGAAGAATTGCGACGTTCCTCGCGGACCGATCCGTAATATGCAAATCGTTAACGGTATGACATACCTATTGCCTTTAGAAGATTGGAGTGATGCGGACGTTGTAGCTTATTTAGGCGATGAATTACCAGACCATTATACACAAGGCGCTATGACATCATTGGATTGCTTGCACTGCACAGGTTATATGGACGAAATAGCGAAAAAGAGCGATTATTTGCGACGGGAATATCCAGAAGTATGGAAAGATATTAGTCAATCGTTGCGGGCAATACTCGCTGCTGTCAATAATGAGGCTAAGATTATGGCGCGGTTAGTGGAGAAGACCGATGCAGAATAGACTCCCCGGTCTCGGCCAAGGGCTTGTTTCAATCGGCGAAGCTATCGCTGCGTGGCGGCAGGAGAATGAGCAAGACGCGCAAAAGCAAGGCCGGATGAGTCTGCTCGATGCCCTCGCGATGCCACCGGAGGGTGCCGATCCGAGCCAACCGGACGCGGGCGCCCCGCTCCGAAGCCTACTCCAGCGTCTCGATCCGAAGGGTCGGGCCGCCCTGCTCGCGTCCGACTCCTTCGACAAGCTCTTGCAAGGTGCTCTGACCACCAAGATCGGCGGCGCCGGTTACCAGCACCTTGCCGGGGAACAGGCCGCCAAGTTCCTCGGCGTAGACCCGAAGGACTTTGCCGGCGGCGTCATCCAGGTCTCGTCGGAAGGCAAAATCGACACCGTGATCGCGCCGCCGAAGTTGTCGGAGGGCAAGGGGCCGAAGTCGCTCGGCAACGGCTGGATTTGGAGCGACAAGGAGGGCCTGAGCCGCCTTCCGAACTACCTCGAAGAGGAGATGGCGCTCCGCGCGGCCGGCGGTACTCGCGTCTCGACCAATGTCAGCCCGACCGCGATCTACAACGCGACCCAGGGCGCCGCCGCAACCCCCTACTACCAGGAAACCGGCAAGGCCCTCGCCTCGACCCAGACCGAGGCCGATAAGGCGCAAGGCCAGCTCCAGAACATCAAGGAGCTGAACCGCACCCTTGACGGCATCAACACCGGCTCCTTTACCGAGACCAAGACCGAAATCCTCAAGAGGCTCCAAGCGCTCGGGGTCAAGGTCAATCCGAAGGAGGTAGCCAGTGTCGAGGCCGCCCGCGATCTGACCGCGACTGCCGTACTCGACCGCATGAAGGCTCTCGGCGGCAATGACACGACCGAGGAGCGCGAGTGGGTACAGACGGCGACTCCCAGCGTCATGATGACACCCGAGGGCCGCAAGATGGCCGAGTACATCACCGCGCGCCGGGTCAAGCGGTTGGACAAGCTCGCGCGGATCGATGGCTCCCTTGCTGATCAGGTCGTGAGCGAGAAGCTATTGCCGTCCGAGGCCCGTAACAAGGCCCGCGAGGAACGCGCCAAGGTCATGGAGGAGGAGGCGAAAGCCTGGAACCCGCCGACTGCGGGCGGCAAAGGCGCCAGCGCCACACCCAAGGTCGCCCCGGCCGCGCCGAAACTCGAAATCCAGAAGCTCAGCAATGAGGAACTCCTGAAGCGGCTGGCCGAATGACCGACCGGATCGAACTGCTGTTGGAGGCCGAGCGTCGCGGGATACTGCCGGCGGACAAGGCGCCGCTGCTGGAAGAGGCGCGGGCGCGCGGGCTCGTACCACCGGCGGAGGGGCAACCGACTACCGGTTCCCTCCCCGACACCGTACCCCCCGAAATCCGTACCGTCGTCGGTTCCAAGGAAACGCCCGCCCTCCGGCAGCAGACGCTCCAGCAGTACTACCCCGGCGCGACCGTCACGCCCACCGAGGACGGCAACTTCGACATTACCCACGGCGGCCAGACGATCCCCTACAACCCGCCCGGTCTCGACTGGGGCGACGTTGCGAGCATCGCGCCAGAGGCCGGACAGATGGCGGGCGGTACGATCGGCTCCGCGCTCGGGTTCGGATCGGCCGGTCCGGTCGGTGCCGTCGTCGGGGGCGGGCTCGGCGCGGCTGCGGGCGATCGGGTCGTCCGGAACCTGATCACCGTCATGACCGGCACACCGAACCCGCCGGTCAGCGAGCAGGTCCAGCATGACGCCCTGACCACGATGCTAAACGCTGGAGGCGAGGCCTTCGGCCGTCTGTTCGGGGAGGCCACTTCGGCCGTCTTCCGCCGGATGCTGGCCGGAGGCTCCCAAGGGATCGCGAACGTCAGGCAGGCCCTGGACGATGCCGCCGCCTGGGAGGTGCAGCCCTCGGTCGGACAGGCGACCGGCTCCCGGTTCTGGCGCGGTGTCGAAGCGCTCGCTCCCGACAAGCTGAAAGAGCAGGTCCAGCGCGAGGCGGCCAAGGTCGGGCAGCGGATCGCCACACAGACCGGCCGTCCCGAGCAGGCCGTCGTCGGACAAGCTCTCAAGGAGGGCATCGAAGGCTACCGCTACGGCACCATGAACGCGACCGGCTACGCCCTCGATAACGCGTTCCTGTCCCAGCTCCCGCTCAACACGCCGATCACCCTGACCAATTCGATCCGCGCCGTGAACGACCTTGCCGGCGGTATCCCCGGCCTGACGAACGTGAATCGGGAGACGATCGCGACGCCGATGGGGCGCCTCGGTAACGCCATCCTCCAGGACATGTCTGCAACCGGACAGCTCCCGTTGGAGGCCGTCCGCTCCCTCCGGCAGAAGGTCGGCGACATCATCAAATCCCCGCAGGCGATCGAGGGCTATTCGATCCGCGATCTGCGCACTCTCTACGGCGCCATGTCCGACGATATCCGGTCGGCAGCCTCGGCGCAGGGCCCTGGCGTCCTGGCCGCGTTCGAGCGCGCCAACGCGTACTGGAATGACGAGTTCCAGCGGATCGAGGAGATCACCGGCCCGCTCCTCGCGAAAGGCATTCCCGAAAAACTGGCCAAGGCCGTCAACGGTTCCCTCAAGGACGGCAGTTCCGTCGTCGCCGAGGTCAAGCGCGTCACGACGCCCGAACAGTTCAACCTGCTCCGCAACGACGTGCTCAACCGGCTCGGTGAGGTCGCCCCCGGACAGGAGCTGACAGCCGAGGGCGGTACGTGGTCGTTCGACAAGTTCCTCGCCAACTGGACGGCGCTCGGCGCGCGCGACCGGCGCACCCGGAACATCCTTTTCGGGCAGTCCCAGTACGCGCAAGACCTCGATCGGCTCGCACGCACCAGCGCCCGTCTGCACTCGGCCAAGGGCGAGGCGAACGTTCCCCGGTACGCCGCAGCCGGTCTCGTCGGGGGCGCCGCGATCGGCGGTGCGACGCTCGGTGGACCGGTCGGTGGTGCGCTCGGAGGCCTCGCTGGCTGGATGGCTCTCCCCGCCGGATTCGCCCTGACCTCGGCCGGCGTCGGCAAGACCCTGATCAACAACCCCGGTTTCGTCCGGTGGCTCGCCGACACGACCGCGACAAAACCCTCCGGTCTGGGCGCCGCGTTCGGTCGCCTCGCCGCCGTCACGGCCCAGAACCCCGAGATCAAGGACGATGTTCGCGCCTTTCTGGAGGTCTTCAGCGAGCAGCCGATCGTTCGCATGGGGATGGACGCGGCCAAGTCCGTTCGGGGTATGGTGGAGCCCCCCGAGTGACCGACGTTCCGGGCTTCACCGATTACGGTACCTCAACCCGCTTGAACGACCACATTGAAGCCTGCGGTCGTTGGCAGACCACGCTCCGGTGGCTCCTCGGGGGTGCGGCCTTCGTCATCGTCTCCGCAGGCAGCTTCGGTTTCGGCCAGATGCTGGCCATCCACGACGCGCTCAAGGAACTCCAGGCGAGCGACTCCGACATGCTCGCGGCGATCACACAGAAATCCAGCGACAATAACCGTGAGATGGCAGCGCTCCGTGAGGAATTCGCCAACCGTGTCCGTGTCATCACCGAGGCCCAAATCGCCCGCTCTAACAGCACCCAAGTCGATGTCGACCGGCTCTCCCAGCTCGTTCAGCGCCAGCTCGCCGAGATCAACACCTCCCTCCAGGCCATCACAACCACGATCCACAAGATCGAACTGGATCAGGTAGCCACGAAGCGGGGGAAGTGATAATAAAGCCACACCTTCCCCCGTGCGGAGTCCTCGGATGAGTCCTCTCGTCGAAAACCTCGTGCTGTCGGCCCTGACCGGCTTTG
>DAIQPV010000350.1:0-3029 GCA_036787145.1 Rhodospirillales bacterium | reverse complement strand
GGGTGTCCAAGCAGTGACGGCATATCGAGCGTGGATCACCGGTTTCCGGGTGAGCATAGGGAGTGGAAAGTATGAGGGGTTGGAGATTTGCCCTCGCAGCTCTGTCCATTTTAGCAATGGCAGGCTGTGTAGGATTTGACTACAATCAAGCAAAGACGATGAAGCCTGGCGGGTCACCGTTTGACCAGGCCTTGTTCAAGGAGTATTTGGGACAGTCAAAGTCGGAATTTGACCAGGCGAATTATACATCGTCTGATCTTTGGGCCGGCAAGGCGAGCGCGGCCGCGAAGGGGCAGACGCCGAAGCCGTCGCAGGTTAGCGACTGGCGGCTGCCATCAGCGGTAACGCCCGAGGCAACGACCGCCCGGCAACGTCTCCAGGCCGCGCTGGATAAAGGCGGCGGCAATGTTCTGCCGAGCGAGATGGCAAAGGCGCAGGTTGGATTTGACTGCTGGATGGAGCAACAGCGGGTCGAGGAGAACTTCCAGCCTGATGATATCGCCCACTGTCGGCAGATGTTCTACGACAACATAGCCAAGGTAGAAGGTGCGATGGCACCGAAGCCGACCGCGGCGAAGCCTGAGCCGGTCAAGGACTTCATGGTTTTCTTTGACTGGAACAAGGCTAACCTGACGCCTGAGGCGCAGAAGCTTATTGCGGACGCCGCCGCTCAGGCGAAGACAACGGGCGCCAAGCAGGTGCATATCGTCGGCTTTACCGACACCTCCGGATCGGCCGCGTACAACATGCGGCTTTCCGTGCGTCGGGCAGAGGCGGTGAAAGCGGAAATGGTTCGGCTCGGTGTCCCGGCCAACATCATTTCCGTCGAAGGCCGTGGCCAGACGGATCTGCTGGTGCCAACCGCGGACAACGTCCGCGAGCCGCAGAATCGCCGTGCGACGATCGGCTTCCCGAAGACGAGCGCAATGCTCTCTCCGGCGAACGATGATCGGGAGATGGCGCAGATCCAGTTCGTCAGGTAGCCGTCTCCAACCATGTCTCGTTTCAAGGACGCTGCCTTCGGGCAGCGTCCTTTTCTTAAGGAAGGTAGCCCAAAGGAGTTCAATTAAGCGGGACCGCACGCCGGCCTTTACTTTTGGCGCAGCGTCTGTCAGCAGAAGAGTCTAGCGGGCGTGGGTTTCAGACGCATACACGCCTGGAGGGCAGGCAGTAGGCAAATGTCGCGCTGCTTCTGCCTCAAACTTCAGCCAACGTCGGCGCCACGATGATCGCAAAGCGATGAATCCCCAAGGGAACAAACGATCGTCGGGTGAGGCGGCCTTTGCGGACTCATGGGCCGGCACGTCGCATTCGGCCACAATGCCCATCCCGGATCTTCTTCGTGGCATGGAAGCCATCGTCGTTGCCGTCGTCAGTCGCGATGGCGAGCTGAAAGATGCCAACCGCGGGTTTCTGTTGTTAATGACGAAGGCCTCGCCAAACCCCCGGCCCGGGGACATTCGGGACCTGTTCGTGTCTCCCCGATTCGCGGACTTCTCGGATCGAAACGCCGATCCGTTCGAAGGGACCATTTATCGCGGGCTTATCACGTTCGGCCGTGGCGGGGCCCGAGTGATGTCGCTAAGGGGCGCAATTTACGGGTTTGAAGATGATTTCGTCCTCATTGCCGAACACGACATCGTCGGCGTTGAGACTTTACGCGCCACGCTTGCTGAATTGCAGGATTCCCTCGCTGAAAAGCAGCGGCGTATTGTGCATCTGGAGCACCAAATGGCCCGACTCCAGGAATTAAGCGACGCAGCCATGCGCGACCGCGACACACTTCTTGATGCGCTGGCGCGCGGCCAAACGGTGCATCGCGATTGACCGTGTCGATCACAACTTCCCGCTAGCTTAGCTAGCACTCCGCGAGATCTTGGTTGGAGGCGCTGGCCGCGCCGGATCCCTGCTTTGGCCGGTTCTCCGCATCCACGAGAACGATACGCGGCTGCCATTGGGCTGCTTCTTCTACCGCCATTGTCGCATAGGCTGCGATGATGATCAGGTCACCGATACCAGCAAGGTGTGCCGCAGCACCGTTGATCTGGATACACCCTGAACCGGCCTCGCCTTCGATCACGTACGTCTCGAACCGGGCACCGTTGCTTATATTATAGACTTGAACCTGTTGGTATTCCAGCAAGGCCGCCCTATCCATGAGTTCGCGGTCAATCGTGATGCTGCCTTCGTAGTGCAGATCGGCTGCGGTCACCGTTGCTCGGTGAATTTTCGAGAACAGCAGGCAAATTTGCATCATCCAACTCCCATCCCGTGGCAAAGCGGGCGAAGTGGTAGCAGTGTTTGGGTGCGGGCAACAACAGTGGCAACAACGGCCCACCCATGCCGCCAGTTCCGCAAATTCCCATTGGGCTGATGCAGGCGTCGGTCGGTGTGTGAAGGCTTGCCGAGAGGAGCGTCATCATGCCACACACTGATCTCAGGCGGCGACTGAGGCGCACATGGAGGAGAGATGAGCATGAAAGCTTTGCTGTGGCTTCTCTTGGGGGTGCTCCTCCCGGCACCCTGGGTCGTGCACGCCGACGACGACGTCATGGGGCGCGCTCGGGCGCGCGGGACGTTCATCGTCGCCGCAGCGCCGGCTCCGGACCAATTGCCGCAGTCGGCGCGAGATGATGCGGGTCAATACGTCGGCTTCGATGTGGACGTCGCCAACGCCATCGGAAAGCGGCTCGGCCTGCCGGTGCGCTTTATCAGCCCCGGCTGGGACAAAGTGCTGGCGGGCGACTGGCAAGGGCAGTGGGACTTTGCCGTCGCGTCGATCACTCCGACGGAAGCTCGGGAAAAAACTTTGGTATTTCCCGCTGTTTATCGCTTCGATGCGGCCGCCCTCGTTGTTCGAAAGAATGACGGGAGCATTGAAAGGCCGGCCGATGCATCAGGCAAGTCGATCGGCGTTCGAAAGGATACGACATTCGAGAGTTACCTCCGTCGTACTCTTGTTATTTACGGCAACCCAAACGTCGTCACCTATCTTATCGACGACCCGCAGATTAAGACATTCCCCGACC
>DAIQPV010000349.1:0-3041 GCA_036787145.1 Rhodospirillales bacterium | reverse complement strand
TGCAACGACGGATTCTGAAAATCCCATCTCGAAAAACCGCGAAATCCCTTCATGGCGCAGATCATGAATGTGAAGGTTATCGATCCCAGCCCGTTTGCAGGCCCCTTCCCACGCTTGCCGCATGCTCTTGGGAAATAACTGCCCACCTTTTTCCGGACGTGACAATAGATTGATGGCCTTGATCGCATCTTCTGATAGTGGAATCACCCGGTCTTCGCCGTTTTTTGTATCTTTCAGATACGCGCTTCCGTAGTTCTCGCGAATATCCAGATCCTCCCAATTCAGTCGGTAAAGCTCGCCCGAACGGCTGGCTGTTTCAATCGCCAACACAACAAAGCTGAATAACGCGTTGTTCCGACTGGCCAGAAGTTCGGCAAACAAGCGATCCCTTTCGCCGGGGTTCAATCTGCGTTTACGTCCCTTGGGCTTACCTGGGACATTTGCACCGCTACACGGATTATCGGCATTCAACCCGTTCGCGATGGCACGGTTGAATACCCGGGTCAGAAAATCAGCGTAATGCCACTTTGAGGTGTCGCTCAGCGGCTTTCCCTGATCGCGGTTCTTGAGCACCTTGACCAATCCATTGACGAAATCCTCGATGTCCTTCCTGGCAACATGGTAGGCGCTCATCCTTGCCAAAGGCGAATCGAGCACACGCTTGGCATAGATCCGGTCAGTCGCCCGCGAAGACTCTTTCTTATCCACATCAAAGTTGTCGATGTAGTCCTGCACGATGCTGGCCACGGTCTTGACCCTGATTTCGGACTTTTTGACGTAACTTTCGAAAATCCGCTTCGCGTCGGGGTCGACTTCCGCACTGACTTCCTTGAGCTTGAGCCAGTTTAACGCTTCGTCGTAGCTGTTAAAGGTCTTGGTAATCCGGTGCCCGGCGACCTGCTTCTTGACCTGGAAACTGCATTCACCCCGTTGATAGATTCCTTTGGATAGCTCTTTCACGCCCGCCTCCGTGTCCCATAACGTCCCAAATAATTAATCTTATATTTGGAATAATCATATTTGACAAGCAGTTACATGCAGTTTTCGCTAGTTTCAGGTACTAGCGCTGCAAGGCGTGGGGGTTCGAGTCCCTTCCTGGCACCACGAATATTGATCAAGGCTCCGTTCGCGGGGCCTTTTTCATTTCCGTGTGATTGTACGCTTCTGGCGAAAACCTTCTCGTTTTTCCAGTTCCAGAATCTGCGGCAGAAAAACCTCAGTCACCAGAACACACTGCCTTCCCAGACAATGCCACGATCGGCGGGCCCACAACTCGGTGCAATCATCAATCCCTGCCGCTGCGATGGCGCGACGGAATAGCGGGAAACGCTTGTCTATCCGGCAGAATTCCAGCTTTCCACGCTTGAATCCCGGGTATCTAAACAACAGCGAGCCAAGCGATCGGCTTCCCAATCTTGCCACCCAGCAGTTCAGTTTTCCACGGGGAACTTGTGCCAACTCGGTATGCGCGAAAATAACCGGTCGCTGGTCACATTCAAGCAGGACTTCTCGAACAACCACTCGCCTGCCGAACAACACGTTCGGAAACAAGGATTTTTCGCCGCGGAAGCCGATCAATCGAACACGAAAGGCATCACATGACCCTGCGCAACGCTCAGTCAGCGAGAGAGGCTCTAGGAGCCATGAACGCAAAGGATTATCTGCAGCCAACAGAAAAAAATGCCGGCCTTGCCAGTTCGCCATCAGCGCGGAGCAGGGGCCTTATCTACACCAGCAATGCGCGCGCCCGGCTTCACCCCTTTGCTGGAAAACCAGCCGATATTGGTTTCAAGCGCGTAACGTGCAGGACGAGCCGCACAATGATGATTTTCGGACTGCGGCTGCATCTCTTCGACGTTAATCACCCTGCCTTCGGCATCGAGAAAAGCCACCGACAACGGGATAAAAGTATTACGCATCCACATGCAATGCAAACCTTCCTGAGGAAAAACAAACAGCATGCCCTCATGTTGGGCCATCGCACGCCGATGCATCAACCCCTGTTTTCGGCTGGCGGGATCTGCCGCCACCTCGGCATCCATCCGAAACATGCCAACGTTCAACTCGATGCGAGGCATCTGTTGCGCATGTGCCAATAGCCACGCAGGCAGCAAACAATAAATTAGCAGTTTTCCTTTTTTCATCGGACGACGGAATAAATGATCAGGCTCCAAGGATACATTCTGCCCGTTGAACGAGGCAACGATGACGAAAAAAACAGGGCCGCAGCCCTGTTTCTCCAGACTCAAGACCAAATTACTTCTTGGCTTCTTCCTTCTTCGGCTCAGCCTTCGGAGCGTCAGCCTTTTTCTCTTCCTTCTTGGCTTCAGCCGGTTTGGCTTCAGCTTTCTTCTCAACCTTCTTTTCGGCCTTGTCAGCCTTCTTTTCTTCCTTCTTGGTTTCAGCCGGCTTGGCTTCAGCCTTCTTCTCGGCGGCAGGAGCGGCAGCCGGGGCAGCCTTGGCATCAGCCTTCGGAGCGTCAGCGGCAAAAACGGAACCAGCAACCAGGCCAGCAACAAGGAGGGTCAGCAGTTTGTTCATTTGTTACCTCTAATTAAAGTTAGGTTAAAAACAAAAATCAGCCAATCCGCTCCGCTGCGTTGCACTACCAGCGAGCCTCCGGCCGTCAGCACATCCTAACACCAATTGTCCAAGACATCAGGGCGGTCACGCGAACTTATTCGGCTACCTGTTGCCTAAAGCCGACGCTTTTTTGGTGTTCTATTTGCGTTTTGCTTCACCGGTACCGTCGCATTCTTTTTCTTGGCTGCGACTTCGTTTTTCCGGATCTTGGTCGGCGGATGACTGGAAACGCCGACATTATCCGAAGCGTCTTCCGCCGCCTTTGGCGTTGCCGCCTGCGCCGGGGTCATCACTGAACTGGTAAAAGCAAACAAAGCCATCATAATCATCCGCACCATCATTGCGATTCTCCCTTGAGTCTTTGATAGAGCCCCGTGGCGCTGTCTTCGATCATGCTCCAGACACCCGGCGGCAACTCGTTCACAGCCAGCGCACCGATGCCTGCTCGGATCAACCGG
>DAIQPV010000348.1:0-3052 GCA_036787145.1 Rhodospirillales bacterium | reverse complement strand
AGATTGAGCGTCGGCAAGCCCGTGGCATGGTTGAACGACGGATCGCCCGGATCAAAGCTTGCGAGGGCCAAAAAAAGCACCAGGCCGGCAGCAAACAGCCCACACCCGCCTGCGTCTGCACAACGCCGCTTCAAATATGGAATGGCCCCCGCGGGCAGTATCGCAAGCGTCCCTGCTCGTATCATTGCGGCGCTCGTCTTGGATAGTGAAAGACTGTTTTTTATAGGGCGTTACGAAGTCTTCTCAAAGCCTCTTCGGTGCGAGGCAGATCATCGACCAGCGCCATTCGGATGTAGCGGTGGCCCGGATTGCTGCCGTCCGCGCAATCCCTTGCCAGATATGCGCCTGGCAGAACGCGCACCGCCTGTTTCGCCCAGAGAGTGCGGGCCGCGGACTCGCCGTCGCCGACGTCGAGCCAGAGGAAAAAGCCGCCGGCCGGCCGATAAAAGCCGAATCGCCCCGCGAGCAGGCGCTCCGCCAGGTCGATCTTGGCCCGGTAGAGCGCACGGTTGGCCTCGGCATGCGCATCGTCATCCCACAACCCGGCGGACGCGGCCAGAACCGGCAGCGGCAGGGTGGCGCCGCCGAAGGATCGCAGCCGGCGGAAGGCTGCGATCAGGCGGGCGTCACCGGCGACGAAACCGGAACGCAGGCCCGGCACGCTGGAACGCTTGGACAGTGAGTGAAAAACCAGGACATTATCGAGGCTGCCTCCGAGTGCGGCACAAACGGCCAGCGCCCCGGTCGGCGGCTCCCGATCCCAGACGTCGGCGTAGCACTCGTCCACGCACAGAACGAAGTCGTGCGCGCGGGCCATCAGCACGGCCTCGCGCAGCAGTTTGGCAGATGCCACCGACCCCTGTGGGTTCGCCGGCGAACACAGGTAGAGCAGGGCGGTCCGGTTGAGCGTCGGGGTGTCCAGGGCACCCAGATCGGGAAAGAAGCCGGTCGCGCGGTCCGCTGACAGAAAGACCGGCTCGGCGTGAGCAAGGACGGCAGCGCCGAAATACACTTGATAGAATGGATTCGGCATCAGCACGATCGGCGTTGACCCGATCTTCGGCTGGGGAACGGCCACCTGCGCGATCAGGAACAGGCCCTCGCGGGTCCCCGCGAGCGGAAGCACATGGCGGTCGGGATCAATCAGGCCTTCCGGCAGCCCATCATGCCGGCGCAGCCATCCGGCAACGGCGCGACGAAAGTCGGGCGTGCCTTCGACCGGGGGATAGCGGCCCCAGTCTGCGGACTGCGCCGCCAGCCTCTCCGCCACGACCGGCGGCGGCGGATGGCGCGGTTCCCCCACCGAAAGGACAAGCGGCTGCAGCCCCGGCGGCGGTTCGATGCCGTCCAGAAGAGCACGCAGCCGGTCGAACGGATAATCGGCAAGCTGATCGAGCAGCGGGTTCATCATGCCACCGATGCTAGCCGCGAGGGGGGGGAGGCTCAATCGTTTGCAACGCCGGCAGGGAACCCATGGCCGGGAACAAAAAATGAAGAGGCCGGAGGAAGGTATCCTCCGGCCTCAGGCCTTTGCGGTCCAACGGGGAGAGCGGAGCCGTTCTGCTGCCGCGCAAGCCCGATCGATAGGCGCGTTTAGTGGATCGTTTCTCCGTGCAGGCTGAGGTCGAGACCGGCGACCTCCTGTTCCTGGGTCACGCGGAGCCCGATGATCAGATCGATGATTTTAAGGATGATGAAGGAGACGACGGCACAGTACACGATCGTGACGATCACGCCCTCGACCTGCGTCCACACCTGTCCGGGGTTGCCATAAAGCAGGCCGGCGATGGGATTGCCGCTGGCGTCGTTGCCGCCGATCGCCGGATCGGCAAAAACGCCGGTGAGGATCGCACCGACGATGCCGCCCACGCCATGCACGCCGAACACGTCGAGGGAGTCGTCGTATTTCAGCGCGTTTTTCAGCCAGACCGAAGCCGCGAAGCAGACAAAGCCAGCGACGATTCCGAGGATAAGCCCGCCCGTTGGATTAACGAAGCCCGACGCCGGCGTAATCGCCACCAGGCCTGCGACCGCTCCGGAGACGATGCCGAGCACACTCGGTTTGCCGCGCGCCAGCCATTCCGTGAACATCCACGCCATGGCCGCGGCCGCGGTGGCAATCTGCGTGACGGTCATCGCCATTCCCGCGCGCGGACCGGCGGTAACCGCCGAACCGGCGTTGAAGCCGAACCAGCCGACCCAGAGCAGGGACGCGCCGATCAGGCTGAGGATCAGGTTATTCGGCGCCATATTCTCGCTGCCGTACCCCGTGCGCTTGCCGATGACGATGCAGGTGACGAGCCCGGCGATACCGGCGTTGATGTGCACGACGGTGCCGCCGGCGAAGTCGAGCACGCCAGCGCCGCCCAGGAATCCGCCGCCCCAGACCCAGTGGGCGATCGGGTTGTAGACGATCAGCGCCCAGATGCCGAGAAACCACAACAACGCGGAAAACTTCATCCGGTCGGCAAAGGCTCCGGTGATCAGCGCCGGGGTAATGATGGCGAAGGTCATCTGGAACATCATGAAGACCGACTCCGGAATCGTCGGCGCAAGCGCGTTGGTCGAGGCCATCGTCATGCCGGAGAGAAGGATACGGTCGAGTCCGCCGATATAGGTCTGGAACTCGCCGCCATCGCTGAACGTGAGACTGTAGCCGATAATCATCCACAAGATGGTGACAAGACAGCAGCAGGCGAAGCTCTGCATCGCCATCGCCAGAACATCTTTCTTGCGGACCATTCCGCAGTAAAACAGCGCCAGTCCGGGGATTGTCATAAGCAGAACAAGCGCCGTCGAGGTCAGCATCCATGCGGTGTCGCCGGTATCCAGCACCGGCTCGGCAGCAATGACGGCAGCTTCCTCGATGATGGTCGTCGCCTCTTGAGCAGACGCCCCGGACATCATGGCAAGGAGCGAGATCGCCACGAGCCCACCTGGCCCGAGAAGTTTCAGTAGGGAACGCATTAATTGGCTCTCCTGGATGTCGATGATATGAGTTATCGGTCCACGCGGACCCTTGGCTTTTCCCTCTCGCCCGGCGGCAAATCCG
>DAIQPV010000347.1:0-3054 GCA_036787145.1 Rhodospirillales bacterium | reverse complement strand
TAATCTGCACAACGGCCGGCGCCACATTGGCGATAAGATCCGCAAAGCCGTCCGGGGCCGACCTCGCCCAGGCCTGGCCGGCAACAGTCACCGGCGCCGTTACCAGCCCCAAGACCAATGCCGACGCCGCGATCCTCGACGCAGCCGAGCGCCGCCCGGCGCCGTCGGAGGTCCGTAACAGCATCATCTTCACCCTGTTTCCTATCCGTGAAACCCGAAGAAAAGATGCAGTCGGCGGCGTTACCGCGCACTTACGATAAGATTAACGATCGTTCATGTTCGGCGGCCCTCCGGTCGGGAATTCCCCGCCTCCGACCGCGGACGCAGAGACCCTTCCAGCTCTGCCAAATCAGCAAACGTCCGGCTCAATCAGGGCAATTACGCCTGCACTTGGGGCCATTTTGCCGCTAATGTGGTCCTATTGTGAGGGACGAGATGGGCCACAAAAAGCCTCCGTACACAAACAGGAGGCGAAAGGGGTCGACGATGCAGCAAAGATGTCGTTCGCGCGCCGGCAGCCGCAGGCTTTGCGCCTCCTGCTGGATCGGACTAATCGCGGTCGGCATGACCGTTGTCGCCGCCGTTCCCGCCGCGCAGGGCTCCGGATACGCGCTTCGCGAACAAAGCGCCTCGGCGCTGGGCAATGCCTTCGCGGGGGGCACCGCCGGCGCCGAGGATCCGAGTTATATGTTCTTCAATCCGGCGGGACTCGCCCGGCTGTCGGGCAGCCAGGTTATGGTGGTCGGCAACGTTGTGGTGCCGCGCCTGGAACTCAGCAAGGTGCAGGGCAGCACCGCCGCCGGCGTTCCAATCAACGGCAACGACGGAGGAAACGCCGGGGAGACCAGCTTCGTCCCGGTGATGTATGGCCTATGGGATCTCCAGCAAACCTTCGGCCTGGAGGAGAACATCAAGCTCGGCGTCGGCGTGAATGTGCCGTTCGGCCTGGAGACCGATTACCGCGACGGCTGGGTCGGCCGCTACCATGGCCTCCAGTCCCGGGTGCGAACCATCAACGTCAATCCGGCCGTTGCCTGGGAGGTAGTGGAGGGACTGTCGGTCGCCGCCGGCGTCCAGGCACAGTATTTCGACGTGCGTCTGACCAACGCCATCGACTTCGGCAGCCTCGGCGCCGCGTTCGGCGGCACTCCCGGCGCGAGCGACGGCAGGGCCAGGGCGACGGGAGACGATCTCGGCTGGGGCTACAACCTCGGGCTGCTGTGGCAACCGTGGACCAGCACCCGCCTCGGGTTAGCCTGGCGCTCGGCCATCGACCACCGGCTCAAGGGCGACGGCGACTTTACGCTCGACTCGACAGGAATCGGCGCCGCCCTGCAGCAAAGGACCGGGGCGTTTCAGGACACCGGCATTCACGGCGATGTCACCACCCCGGAAACCCTGTCGTTCGGCGTGCACCAGGATCTTGACGAGCAGTGGTCGGTGATGGCGGAAGCGGAGTGGACGCGCTGGAGCCGTTTCCATGAGCTGAAGATCGTGTTCGACAACCCCGCCCAGCCCGACAGCATCACCGAGGAGGAGTGGCAGGATACCTGGTTCGTCGGCGTGGGCGCCACGTTCCGGCCCGACGAGGCGTGGACCCTGCGGTCCGGGTTCGCCTGGGACCAGGACCCGACAAGCAACAAACACCGCGGTCCCCGCATTCCGACGGACGACCGCTACTGGCTTTCGGTGGGCCTGGGATGGAACCCCATCCCCAATCTCAACCTGGATCTCGGCTACACCCACATTTTTATCGAAGACACCGCCATCGATCTCCAGGCCAGCGATCGCGGCAACGCCGCCCGGGGCAATCTCAAGGCTGATGTCAGCGGCTCCGTGGACATCCTGGCGCTCCAGGCGCGATGGGTCTTCTGACTCCTGACAGCCGATGGCGCCCCTTTCTCCGATGCCCTGGCCAAAGCCCAAGTTGGCCCGCGCCAGAATGTTCTTGTTTTGTGCCAAAACGCCGGTATGCTGTGCGAATGCCACCGACAATCACTTCCGCCGTGGCTCCTCCGTCCGCCCCGCGCAAGGGCCGCGGCGCGCTGGGCAATCGCGAAGGGCGGTATGAGCGCCAGACCCGGACGGCGGTCGATGACGGCTGGTGGCAGGAAGCTGAGGCACTCCCCGCGCTGCCGACTACGGTGAGCGAGGACCAAAGCCGAACGGTGATCAGCCGCAATACCTCGCCCGACGTTCCCTTCGACCGGTCGGTCAACCCCTATCGAGGCTGCGAGCATGGCTGCATCTACTGCTTTGCCCGGCCGACGCATGCTTTTCTCGGCCTGTCCGCCGGCCTCGATTTCGAAACCAAACTCTCCGCCAAGACCGACGCCGCGCGCCTGCTCACCGCCGAGCTGCGCCGGAAGGGCTATCGGGCGCAGCCGCTGATACTGGGATCGAACACCGATCCCTATCAGCCGGTGGAGCGAAAGCTGAGAATCACCCGCTCGATCCTCGAGGTTTTGGCTGCCTGTGAGCATCCGGTGGCGATCGCTACCAAGTCTGCGCTGGTGGTCCGCGACCTTGATATCCTGGCGCCGATGGCCGAGAGAGGGCTCGCGTCGGTCGGGATCTCGGTCACGACGCTCGATCCGGCGCTCGCGCGAACCATGGAACCGCGCGCCGGCGCTCCCGCCAAGCGGCTGGCAGCCATCCGCGCCCTGGCCGTCGCCGGCGTTCCCGTCTCGGTCCTGGCGGCGCCGGTCATCCCCTTCGTCAACGACCATGAGCTGGAGCGGATTCTCGAAACGGCAGCCGCGGCCGGAGCATCCGCCGCCAGCCGGATCCTGCTGCGGCTGCCGTGGGAGCTGAAAGAGCTGTTCGAAGACTGGCTGCGCGCGCACTTTCCGGATCGCGCCGACCGGGTGCTGGCCTGCGTCCGCGACTGCCACGGCGGCAACCTCTACGAAGCCCGCTGGGGCGAACGCATGCGCGGCAGCGGTCCCTGGGCCGACCTGCTGCACAGGCGCTTCGACGTGGCCTGCCGGAGGCTCGGTCTCGGCACCGGAAGTCCCGCGGCGCGCGCGCTCGACTGCAGCAAGTTTCGTCCCC
>DAIQPV010000346.1:0-3062 GCA_036787145.1 Rhodospirillales bacterium | reverse complement strand
AAGGCGATTCAGCCGGTGATAAATCAGATTGTTGTCTACCCGCTGAGCGCTTTCACCGGTGAAATGAAGACGATCGAATGGAGCAAGGTCCCGAACATTCCTGGCCCAAAAGCCACCGGCGAAGAAACGAAATGGGTGATCCCTGAGAAGTTCTTTGACCAATTCGGCGAGGCACTCGACATCGCCGACTCCTTACCCGGCGAGCAGGCGCTGTACGGGCAGTTCCGCCTGCTGCTCGGCGCGGCGTCCAAAGATCCCGAACTGAAAAAGATTCTGATTGCGACCGCCATTGAAGCGGAGGAAAAAGTCATCCATCCGTTCTTCCAGTGGAAACACAACGGAGTTCCGGCCGGCAATGGCTGGAATCGCTCGGTCAACAATGCGGAGTATGGCATAGACTATTTTAATAGAACGGCGACAGCCAAATCAAACATGTTCGAAAATCGGCCAAACGAGACACAATATTTCTACACTGACTTCGATGGGACGGGTGCGCAGCTGAATGGCCGCAATAACTACCAGATTACGTTTGCGGCAGGGCAGGAGCCGCCGGTGAATGGTTTTTGGTCCTTGACGCTTTATAACGACAAGCACTTGTTTCACCCGAACGACCTGAAGCGCTACTCGCTCGGCACCAAGAACAAGGCTCTCAAGCGCAACAAGGACGAATCGCTGATGCTCTATGCTGGCGCGAAATCGCCGGGTAAGGACTTGGAAAGCAATTGGCTGCCTGCGCCCGACGGCGCCTTCTCGCTTTACATCCGCGCATACTGGGGGCAGGCGCCAATCCTCGACGCCACGTGGCAGCCGCCAAAAATCGAGAAGGTCACGTGAGGTCGCACCTGCCCACTCGCAGGCCGGCTAAGGCCGCAAAGATGGGGTGGATGAGTTTTTCTCCATGGGGTGATTTCCCCGGCAACACCCGGCGCAAACGAGGCCACCTCGCCCTGTCGTCGATACTGCTTGCTGCCGCGGTCCTCGCTGGCTCCGGTGGTTACGCCTTCGGACAGGAAGATGATTCGGCCGGCGGAGGCGGGCAGGCCGATCTCGCCGCGGCGGCGCAGAACCCAATTGCCGCCATGATCAGCCTGCCGTTCCAGAACAATACGTTCTTCCGCACCGGCCCGGATAATGACACCGCCAACGTTCTCAACATCCAGCCGGTGATCCCGTTCAGCCTGGGCGGCGACTGGAACCTCATCACCCGGACGATCATCCCGGTGATCTATCTGCCCAGCGTGACGGACTCGCTTCCGGAAATCCCGAATGCCGATACCAGCGGCGACGACTTCGGCTTGGGCGATATCAATTTTACGGCCTATTTCTCGCCGGTCTCCACCGGCATCTTCACCTGGGGCGCCGGCCCGTCGATCACCCTGAGGACCGCCACCAGCGACCGCCTCGGCACCCAGAAGTGGAGCGCCGGGCCGGCGGCGGTGGCTCTGGTGACCCCAAAGCCGTGGGTCGCCGGCACGCTCGTGCGCCAGCTCTGGTCGTTCGCCGGCAAGAGCGACCGCGACGATGTCAGCCAGACGCTGGTCCAGCCGTTCGTCAACTACAACATGGCAGGCGGCTGGTACCTGGTATCCTCGCCGGTCATCACCGTCAACTGGGAGGCCGATAAGGACAATGCCGTGATGCTGCCGGTCGGCGGCGGGGTCGGGCGGGTGTTCACGGTTGGGACCCAGGCCATCAACGCCCAGGTGCAGGGCTTCTACAATGCCGTCCGCCCGGACTTCGCGCCGCAAGCCTCGCTGCGCCTGCAGCTCACCTTCCTGTTTCCGAAAGAAAAATAGGGTGCTCGCGTCCTGACCCGGAGTTTTCAACGAGGCCGTGCCATGTTCACAGCGATCCCTTTTCTGGCCATCATCGTCGTTGCCTACAACATCATTGTGCTGCTGACCGGCCCGGCGCTGAGCAGCGCAATCATCAGCGCCACCTTGCCGTCCGGGGCCGCCTGGGTGCTCTCTCTCGGCGACCTGCTGATCCTCGTCGGCATCTCCCTTCTGTTTCTTGAGATCGTCAAGGCGACCCGGGCAAGGCGGGCCGGGGTCGACCACGCGCTGTCGATGGTGCTGTTCGTCATCGCCCTGCTGGAGTTCCTGCTGGTGCCGGCGTGCGGAACGGACGTCTTCCTGATCATTGCGGCGCTGACGCTGATCGATGTCATTGCCGGCTTCACCGTCAGCTTGTCCACGGCGCGGCGGGATATCTCCATCAACTAACGCCGCGTCTATTGGCGGAGCCGTCAAGGGACCGCCGTCAGCATGTCCCAGCCGTTCGTTGCGGTCATCTCCGATTGTGCGCGACGCTCGATCCACCCGCCGCCAAGGACACGCGCGCCCTCGTAAAACACGCAAGCCTGCCCCGGCGCGACGCCGGCGTAAGGGATGTCCAGGCGAACGTCGCCATAGCCGTCCGCTCGCACGTCAAGCCGGGCGGGAACGGGCACCATCGCCGAGCGCAACTTCACCTCGACCCGCGCATCGCGCAGCGGCGGTTGCCCGTCGCCGATCCAATTGACCTCGCGCAGGGGGACGTGCTGCTGAAGCAGCGCCGCTTTTGGGCCGACGACGACGCGGGCTTCGCCCGGGTCAATCCGCACGACGTAGAGGGGTTCGGCGGCTGTAATGCCGAGCCCGCGGCGCTGTCCGACGGTAAAGCCGGCGATCCCGGAATGGCGGCCGAGAACGCGGCCATCGGCATCGACGATATCGCCGTCCCGCTGGGCCTCCGGGCGGAGTCGGCCAAGCATCCGGGCGTAGCCCCCTTCCGGCACGAAGCAGATATCCTGGCTGTCGCGCTTGTCCGCAACCGGCAGATCAAACCTTTGCGCCAGCGCGCGCGTCTGTCGCTTGTCCATCCCGCCCAACGGAAAGCGCAGGAATCCGAGCTGCGACCGGGTGGTGGCGAACAGGAAATAGCTCTGGTCCCGCGCCTGGTCGGCGCCGCGGTAAAGCTCCGGTCCCGATGTCCCTGCTCGCCGCTCCACATAGTGACCCGTGGCCAGAGCGCTTGCGCCCAAAGCCCTGGCGGTCTCGAGCAGGTCGGCGAACTTGATC
>DAIQPV010000014.1:0-20462 GCA_036787145.1 Rhodospirillales bacterium | reverse complement strand
GGTCAGCAAGGCCGACGACCCCTTGTGCCTCAGGCCGTACTTGAAGGTCAACCGATTAAGGCATGGAAATGGCTGCATCGATGGCGAAGGCGCCGATATTACCGTTTAGCGTCTAACGTCGCCACCAACAACGCGTCACGGTTGTATAAATCATCCCGAAATTGTACCTGTCCGTTGGGGTCTACCCATGCGGTGAGATAAACGAGATGGACCGCGACCGGCTTCTCCAGATAGATCGCACGGTTCTTCCCCGCCTCTACAGCGGTCTGGATTCGCTGGCGCGACCACTTCCCCTGCAGCAGATACTCGGCCAGTTCCATCGGCTTTTCGACGCGGATGCAGCCGTGCGAGAACGCGCGGATCTGTTTGTTGAACAGGGCCCGGGATGGGGTGTCATGCAGGTAGACATCATAAGAATTGGGAAACATGAACTTGATGCGGCCGAGCGAGTTCCGCGGCCCGGGATCCTGGCGCAACCGGTACGGAAAACTGGCACCGACCATCGTCCAATCCACGCTTCCGGGATTTATTTCCCCCTGCGGGCCGAAGACACGAATATTCTGGGCCACGAGAGCATTGGGATTGCGCCGTAATTGAGGCAATTTTTCCTTGTAAGCGATGCTCTTCGGTATGTTCCAATAGGGATTGATTTCTATATAAGAAATTTCGTCGCTGAAGACCGGCGTTTCCTTGTCCCGTTCACCGACGACAACGCGCATTTCAAGGACGGGCTTGCCCCCTTCGACGACATCGAGATGAAACGCCGCCATGTTGACGATCACATAAGGATCGCCCAGGTCCTCGGGCAACCAGCGCGCGCGTTCCAGATTGATGAGAATCTGTCGGATCCGCATGGCAACCGGAACGTTCAGTTCCCGGAAGGTGGTCGCATCGACGACGCCGGAGGGCGCGAGCCCGTGTCTTTGCTGAAAGCGCCGCACCCCCTGGCGCACCGCCTCATCGTAAACCGCCGAAGTGTGTTCCGTGGACTCGCCGGCCAAGTCGCCGGAGAGCTGAAGGTGCCGTCGCAGATCGCGAACCCGGGGGTCCGTTGAACCCAGGGCCAGCTTCCCGCCCGGGGCAATCATTGGCCAGCCTCCGGCTGCTGCGATCGCGCGGTACCGGTCAAGTGCCTGGCGCAGGCCCAGGTAAAACGGATCGCCTGGTGCTAGAACCGCAACGTAGGCCTCTTTGTCCGGGGCCGAAGCCGCATCCATCAGAATTTGCAGGGGATCGATTGAGCGCGGCTCAAACCGCTGGCCTTCGTCTGTTTTCGCCGGGGCCGCGCGCCCCCGGCGGACATCCGTGGCGTACCGCAACAAGGTCGCGCTGACGTCGACCTCCAGCGTGGCGAGCTGATCGGGACTGTTGGGATTGGCAGCGGCGAGAGGAACCTCGTAATCGGCGGGAACAAGCCCGTCGCGTGCCGCACCTGCGAAGGCCCGAAGCAGCACCTGCCCGTCCGCATTGAGACCGGTCGAATCAACCCACACGGGGCTAAATTGCCGCTGCTCGTAGAACGTCCGCAGGGCGTCGGCGTCCAGCGGCTTCGCAGCCAAAAGCGTGGGGACGACCGCCTCGACCGTCCGCTGCATCGCAGCCGGCAATGGGCGCGCGACCTCAGACGCAGACGCCGGCACGCCAAACAGAATGCAGACGGTGGGAACCGCCAGCAGCCACGAAGACCGATGAGCCCGCATCACGTTCCTGCTCTTCGAAGAAAGAGTGTCCCGATCGAATGTACACGAGCTTCTTTATAGACGCCCGGTATATCACGCAAGGCATGTGACAGCCGGCTCCCGTGATCACATCTCCGTAACTGCCACCCGTCCCGGAGAGGAGGAACCTACAGCTTAGGGACCAGGAGGGCGATTATGGCAGTTGCCGGCCGCTTGACACCCTGCGGCTCAGGTGGATCGAGAGGCTGCCGAAATGAGCACGACGCCCAAAAAGAGCAGCCCCACACCGCCCAACTGAACCATCGTAAGTGGATGGTGCCAATAGTGGTTGGCAACGGCGACGACGATCATCGATACGCCGACCATCACCGGATAGGCCACCGCCAGCGGAAGATGGGCCAGCGAACGCACATAAAATACGAAAGCCAGGCCAAGGCACCCCATTGCTGCAAGGAACCGCAGCGAAAGAAACAGCGCGAGTTCGACGCCGGAGGCCTTGGCAACTTCGTCAAGCAGGAGGTTCCCGGCATTCAGCAGCACGATCGCCAGCCCCAGGCTTGCCCACGCAACCATCTCGACGGCGCCGGTCGGGTTGTCCCGTGTCGTGGCCATCATCGGGCATCCTCCGCGGCGGTCGTCGGAAAACCATTGTGTGCGCTGGCGTGCCCGACGGGGCCATGCAGCAACGCCATGCCGACCATAATCAGTGCGAGACCCGCGTAATGGCGGCCGGACATCCGTTCGCCGAACAGGGCGGAGGCGAGGATGCAGACGCTAGCGACGGTTCCGCCGATAAGAGCGGGGTAGGCGATCGCAAGGGGAATCCCGGCGAGCGCGACCGAAAAGCAGATCAGACCGGTGCCATGGACACCGATCGCCGAACCCAGCACGATCAACCGCTTCCAGCTATCGAAATAGTGCGACCAGTTGGCGAGGGCATTGCCAGCGGTGCTGCAGGCGATTGTGGCAACCAGCGCCATCCAGGACAGTGAGGACATCGTCATCCAATTCACCAGGGCTCGTGCACGGCCATTTCCAGGGACACGGCATCATAGCCGCTTCCCGCCTGCGGCGATATTCACCCTATCACAGTAAGAAAATGAGGCGCCGGCCATCGGACGGTGTAGGCCCCGCTGGCCGTACCTTCGACAGATCGAATAGGCGGGTCATTATCGATAACCGATGAAGGACATTCGATCACAAGAAGCTTCTCGCTGTGGTCCGGCTTGGCATTCGAATGACAAGCGCCCGGATTGTCTGTAGGACATATACTTAACCTATACCGCGGGCGGAGAAAAAAGTGGAGGAGACGACCGGCGAAAACGACCGGCAAGATTTGCCCGAAACACGCCGCAGGAAGCCCCGCTGGCTTTGGTGGAGTCTTCTCGCCGTCGCGCTTATCGCTGCCGCCGTTTGGGTGCTGGTCCAGCGCGGTCCGGATTACCTTGCCCGATATGTGATGCGGACGTATTTCGCCGGCCTCGATGTCGATACCAGCGGCATCAACACCCTCGACATTGATCCGATGCGCCAAAAGGTCTCGTTCGGACCCGTCAGCTTCGGAAGCGGTAACGGCGAGGCCGCACAAGTCGGCCGTCTGTCGGTGCGATTCGACGTGCTCGGCCTGTTCTCCCGCCGGGCCGCGCTGAGCCAGGTGGAGATCGAGGGCATCCGCATCGAAGTCCGCCAGCAGGCAGACGGACAAATTTTCCTCAATGGCATTCCGCTAAGCCGCATTCTCCAGGAGCGGACGGCCAAAGAGCCGGGCACTCCCTCGCCCGAGACCCAACCGCCCGCTGACACATCCCAGGCTTGGCAGGCGGGCCTGGACACGCTCCACCTGCGCGATAGCAACATCGTCCTTATCGGCCGGCGTGGCCGTCAGGCGACGGTGCAGGTAGATCTGCTCGAGCTGCGCGGGTTTCGGGCATGGGCGCCGGACGAGCCGGGAACGTTCCGCCTGGAGGGCGATCTCAACGGCATGAAGATCGCCACCTTCGGAACCGCGACCCCGTTTGCCGGCAACATCGGTGTCTCCGGAGAGCTGTCGGTCAGCGGTATTGATATTCCCAGCATCGAAAAAACCTTCGGTCCGCTGGGCTTCACGCGCAGCGCCGGGAGTCTGTCGGTCACAGCCCGAAGCAACGGCGCTTCGCTGTTTGCCGATGGCCGGATCGAAGCGATGTTGGAAGGCATGGCCACCACATCGGGCATTGATTTCGCTCATCCCGATTTTGGCGCGGCCCAGCTCGCCGACGGATCGATCGCTCTGAACCAGGTACGCTTTCGCCAGGATGCCGCCGGCGCTACCAGCCTTCAGGGGAGCATCGAGACCCGATTTGCCGGCGGCAGCTTCCGCCTTGCAGATGGAAGTGCGCTGTCTTTCAAAACCATCGGACTGCGCCTGCCGGATTTGGCGACCGAAATTCCTGCCGACGGAACCCCCTCCATTGCCGGTTCGCCACAGCTGAACGCCGCGATGCTGAGCATCGAAAGTCCCGATCTGCAGGGGACGATCGGACGGCTGGATGTTGCACTGGGTAATCTGGGCCTGGATCCGGACCGGCAGGGCTTCGGCCTCTCCGGCCCCATCGAAGTCGAAGACATGGCGCTGACCATTCCAGACAGCGAGCCCGTGTCCATCAACGTCCAAAAGGCGCGTCTTGAGCTGGGGGACGCGAAATTGAGGTTCGGAGGCGGTCTTACCCGCATAGAACTGCCACTGCGGCTGGCGGCAACCGGCATGCGGGTCGAGATTCCCGATATCCCGCCCCAGCCCGGCCGCAAGGTGCCGACGCTCACCGTCGATGCAGCGGAACTGAGCGGTCACCTATTACCCCTGCTTGTGGAATACACGTCCGCCACCGGGACGGCGATTCGTGTCGCCGCCCCCACGTTGGGCGCGCGCCACTTTCGCTTCTCCAATCCCGAAGACGAGACGACCAACATGGTCGTCAGCTCGGAGACACCCCGGTTCCGCGATGTCCTGGTCGACGTGATCGTCGGCAAGACGCTTCGCGTCGCAGGCGAAGCCATGCTCGACGCTCTCGCGCTGGAGGTGGCAATAGCCCCCGCCGGTCCCAACGCGTCCGAGGGGCCAAAAGCCCTTCTGCACGAGGTGGCGCTGGAGCACGTCGAGTATGCCTATGAGCAAAATCGCCATAGTCCCAAGCCGCAAAAGCGTCGCTCCTTCACGATGAACAGCCGCCTCGGCGTGACCCGGGCCGACGCGGATCTGCCGGCCTCTCCTATGTCCGGCGCGGTCGCCGCCAACCTGGATCGGCTACGCGTTGATCTCCAGCAGGTGCGGTGGGAGCACACGCCAGAGAAAAAGGGCTGGGAGGTCGGCCTGGACCTCGACCTGACGAAGGCGCAGGCGCATAGCGACGACGAGTGGACGCCGGCGAACGCCGAACTGGGGGACCTGACGATCGCCGGGCTGCAGGTCAGCTCACAGCCGGCTTATGGGTTGGATCGCCTCGTTCTGGGCAACCTCGCCGCGTCGCTGACGCGCAAAGCTGGCGCAACGGTTGCCTCCCCCGGCCCCACCACCGAAGGAAGCACCGAGAAGCCCGGCAAGGCGATTGTCTGGCCGCCAGAGGGTTTGCCGGAACTGAAGATCGGTCGCGTCTCGCTGCCCAATGGCGGCACCGCGACAATTCGCGATGAAACATTGACGCCGCCGTTCGTCAGCACGTTGCGCCTGCAACAGCTCAGCGTGAACGACGTCGACAGCACCCGGCCCGACGAGCGTGCCACGGTGAGACTGCAGGCAAGCCTGGATGACGGGCGCGGAGACATCAGCATGGATGGCTGGGCCACAGCCTTTCGCGCCAAGCCCGATTTTGACCTGCTCGCCCGCATCAACGCGTTGGCGCTTCCCGTTCTTTCGCCCCTGCTGGCCCCTCACGTCGGCCTCGGCATTATCGACGGTCACCTGGATGCGAGTGCGACAGGAACAGCCGAGCAGGGGCAGCTCAAGGGCGAAGCCCGTGCCACGATCACCAATCTGGCGTTCATCGATCAGCCTCAGGCCGGTGGCGATCCGTTCACCAAGGCGATCGGTGTGCCGCTGAACACGCTGATTAATCTTCTGCAGGACGCCGACGGCACCATTGATCTGAAGGTGCCGTTCGAGGGCGACCTTCTGTCTCCGGATTTCGATTTCTCGCAGGTCATCTGGACGGGCGTTCTTCGTGTGCTGCGGGCGCTGGTGACTTCGCCGTTCAAGCTGATCTCCGCGTCGGCAGATTTGATCGCGGCCCGTTCGAGCGGGTCGGGATCGGCCGATACTCAGGCCGCGGAAAGTGGTCTGCCGAGCCTGGCACCGCTGCCCTTTTCGCCTGGGACGGCAGATTTGGACCCGTCCGCCGATCAAGCGGTGCGGGCGCTGCGCCAAGTCTTGAAGGAGCGGCCACGCCTGCGCCTCACCGCTTGCGGCGTCGCGGCCGGGCAGGACCTGGAGGCTTTTGCCGGCAGCATCGAGGCCAGCCACCGCCCGGAGGTGCAGGCCGCCGAGGCGTCCCGGTTGCGTAAGCTGGCCGAGGATCGAACGTTCGCCGCGATCAATGCCCTCGTCGGCAGCGGGGGTGCGGCCGCAGATCAGCTTCGCCGCTGTCTCGAGCCGCTCGTTCTCCTCGCAGGCGACGGTGCGCCCCGGGTGGACCTGACGTTCTGAACGAGGGTTCCGACCCCGTCGGCCAGCGCGGGCCTCCCTCCGCCACCAAGACTCACTCGGCTGCCGAAAGGGCGGGCTGCACAGCCGGTGCTGCGACCTCGTCGACCAGGTAAACCAGCGAGCGGTACGGCCGGCCGGCATGCATGGCCAGCCCGATCTCACAGGTCCGGCTGTTCGAATAGCCCTCGGTGCAGGTGTCGGGAAGCTGGCGTTTCAGTGTCCGCAGGGCGTGGGCGTTCAGCTCCGGCGTCGTGAACCCCTTGTCCCCGGCCCAGCCGCAGCATTCGATATTCTCCGGAACGATGACCTGTTCTGCACAGGCCTTGGCCACTGCCAACAGCTTTGGCCCGATGCCCATTTTTTTCGCCGAACACGGCACATGCAGAGCGACGACGCCCGGCCGCTTGCGGATCCGGAGCCGGTCAAGGAGATGGTCGTGGATGAACTCCGCGATATCCAGCGGCCGCAGGGCCTCTGGCAACACCCGACGCAGCCGGTAGGAACAAGGAGAGGTATCCGAGATGATCGGCAGATCGCCGTTGCGGCTCGCTTCACGCAGCGCCTCCCCGACTTCCGCCGACTTGCGATCGGCGACCTCCGGCAGGCCTTTGCTCTCAAACGGCTGGCCGCAGCACAGGTTGGCCAGCCCCTTCGGATAGACGACGCTGTACCCGGCCTTTTCCAAGAGCATCGCCGTCTTGCCCGGCAGGGACTCGGTTCCGGGATCATCGCAGGCCGGCCCCATCGTTCGTGAGACACAACTCGGCAGGTAAACGACCTGGGGACGTCGGTCCACGTTCGCCTTCTCCCGCGGCCTAAATGAAACCTTCACCGGCAGTGCCCGCGACCAGGCCGGAATGTGATCGCGGCTCAGCCGGCGCAGGGAGCCGGTTATCGATTCGAGCGTGTCCGGCCCCAGCGTCCGCTGAGCCCAATCGGCCATGCCGAGGCCGTGCCGCGTCGCCCACATCGCCGTGCCGTAGTGCTCGGCGACCAGCGACGCGACGCGCCGGCCGGCGGCGTTGTGCCTGGCCTCCCGGAGCTTCTTGGTGAGAATGCCGGTTTCGATCCCCACCGGGCAGGCCGTGGCGCAAAGTCCGCACGCGGCGCAGGTGTCGATCCCCTGGTAGTCATAGGAGGCGGCCAGAGACACCTTCTCCGCTTCGGCGCCTGCTGCCGCCAGGCGGCTGATCTCGCGAATGCCGACGATCCGCTGCCGCGGCGTGAACGTCATGCCCGCCGAGGGACACATCCGTTCGCAGAAACCGCATTCCATACACGTATCGACAATGGCGTCGGCCGGCGGGAGCGGCTTCAGGTTCTTCAGGTGCACGTCCGGGTCATCATTGAGGATGACGCCGGGATTGAGCAGTTCTTCCGGATCAAAGATCCCTTTGATCGCGCGCATCAGCGCGTAGCCCTGTGCCCCCCACTCCACCTCGACGAAGGGCGCCATGTTGCGGCCGGTGCCGTGCTCGGCCTTCAGCGACCCATCGTACTTTTCCACTACCAGATGGACGATCGCGTCCATGAACCGGCGGTACCGGTCTACCTCGGCGGGACGGCCGAGGTCGGGCGTGATGACAAAGTGCAGGTTACCCTCGAGGGCGTGCCCGAAGGTGATGGCCTCGTTGTACCCGTACTCGGAGAACAGGCGCTGCAGGTCGACGGTCGCCTCCGCCAGACGGTGGATGGGAAATGCCACATCCTCGATGATGACCGTCGTGCCGACCGGGCGCATGCCGCCGATCGACGGAAACAGGCCCTTGCGGATGTTCCAAAAGCGGTCGAACTCGGCCGGAATGTCGGTGAAGGCGACCGGCTGAAGCGTTTCGAGATCGGCGACCGCGGCGCTGATTGCCGCGATGTTATCGCGCAAGGCGTGCGGGCTCTCCGCGCGTGTTTCCACCAGCAGCGCCGTTGCCGCCGGCCCCAGCATCCGGATGTAATCCGGCATGCCGGGCTTGTCCTCCACGGACCGCAGGCTGGCGCGATCCATCATCTCCACCGCCGAGACCGGCGTTGTCTTCATCCGGATGACCGCCCGGCTCGCGACCTCGATGTCCGGGAACAGAAGCAGCGCGCTTGCCTTGTCGGCATATTCCGGAACAGTCCGGTATGTAACCTGGGAGATAAACCCCAGAGTGCCTTCCGAGCCGATCATCAGATGCTGGAGAATATCGAACGGGTCGGTGAAATCGACCAGCGCGTTGAGGCTGTAGCCCGTGGTGTTCTTGATCGCGAATTTTCGCCGGATCCGCTCCGCAAGCTCGGTAGTGTCGCGCGTGCGCTGGGCCAACTCCCCAAGGCGGCTCAGGAGTGCGGCATGACTTCGCGAAAACGCGGCACGGCTTGCCGCATCGCCGGTATCCAGCAGCGTCCCGTCGGCGAAGATCAGCCGCAGCGACTGGACCGTCTGGTAGCTGTTCTGCGCCGTGCCGCAACACATGCCACTCGCGTTATTGGCAGCGATGCCGCCGACCTTGCAGGCGTTGATTGAGGCCGGATCGGGCCCGATCTTGCGGCCGAAGGGCGCCAGTCTGCGATTGGCATCGCTGCCGATCACGCCGGCGCCGAGCGTGACGCTGCCTGCATCTGTTGCAACCTGGATGTCGTTCCAGCCGTCCCCCAGCACGCAGAGCACCGAGTCGGTCACCGCCTGCCCCGAAAGGCTGGTTCCGGCCGCGCGGAAGGTGACCGGAATGTCCCGCTTCCGGCACTCGGCAAGCAGCCCCTGCACTTCCGCCTCGCTCTCCACGATCGCCACCAGCTTCGGAATCAGCCGGTAAAAGCTGGCATCGGTGCCATAGGCCAGCAAGCGAAGGGGATCGCGCACGAGGCGATGCCGGGGCATGATGCCCAGCAGCGCCCGCTCGAGTTGGAGATGGTCGCCAGGCTGGCGATCGGTGAAAGCGGTCTCGGCGACTTTCAGCATGGACGTCGTGTCCTTTCCTCATCTCCTCGGCTTGTTTTTTACTTCGCCAGGGGAGACGCCAGCGCGCGCCTCCCTTCGGCGCGCATCACCGCCGGGTTCCAATCCCAGTGGTGATGCCCCAACCGGCGGTCAGTGACCCGCCACCACCGGAACCATCCACGGCAGGAAGTATGCTTGCACGTAGGTGATGACGCCGATGATTGCCGCAAACAGCAGGCTGTGTTTGACGGTAAAGCGGAACAGATCGGATTCCTTGCCCACCAGACCGACCGCGGCGCAGGCGACGGCGATCGACTGCGGCGAAATCATCTTGCCCGTAACGCCGCCTGTGGTGTTGGCCGCAATGGTGAGAACGGGGTTTACGCCGATCTGCTGCGCCGTGACCGATTGCAGGGTGGCGAAGAGAGCATTGCTGGAGGTATCCGAGCCGGTCAGGAAGACACCCAGCCACCCGAGGAACGGCGAGAAGAACGGAAACAGCGCGCCGGTCGCGGCGAACGCAAGACCCAGAGTTGAGGACAGCCCCGAGTAGTTGGCGATGAAGGCGAAGCCCAGCACCAGACCGATCGTGAAAATCGGCTTGATCAGGCTGGTCACTGTTTCGGCAAATGTGTCGACGAACATCTTCGGGCCCACCCGCAGGATGAACGCAGAGAAGACAGCCGCGAGCAGAATGGACGTTCCGGTTGCCGCGATGATGTCGAACTTGTAGACGGCGGCATAAGGCGTCGGCTTGACGACGACCGGCACGTCGCGGATGACGAGATTGTCCAGTCCAGGAACGTGCCAGGACAGCGTCCACGCCTCAAGGGCACCCTTCGGTGAGAATAACGCCTTGAATTCGGGCAGCGTCCAGATTGTCACCATGATCGTGAGAATGATGAACGGCGACCAGGCTTTCAGGATCTGGCCTACGGTGTAGGATGTGCCCCCGCCGGCGCCGGCGGGCAGAGCCTGCGCGCCAACACCCTGAAACGAAAAGGTGCCGGTCGGCTGCCAGACCTTCAGGAACAGCGCCAGGCACACCAGGCTGAACAGTGCCGAGGTAATGTCGGGCAGCTCGTAGGCCCAGAAATTGGAGGTAAAGAATTGGCAGACGGCAAATGACAGGCCGGCGACGAGGACTGCGGGCCACGTTTCCCTGACCCCCTTGGCACCGTCCATGATGAAAACCAGCCAGAAGGGGACCATCAGCGACAGCAGCGGCAATTGCCGGCCCGCCATCTGGCCGATCACGAATGGATCAAATCCCGTCACCTTCCCCGCTACCGTAATCGGAATGCCGAGCGCCCCGAACGCCACCGGCGCCGTGTTGGCGATCAGGCAGAGACCGGCCGCATAAAGCGGATTAAAGCCGAGACCGACGAGCAGCGCCGCCGTGATCGCAACCGGCGCGCCGAAGCCCGCCGCCCCTTCCAGGAAGGCGCCGAAGCAGAAGCCCACCAGCACCATCTGCAACCGCTGATCGGCGGTGATCGTCAGGACCGAGGCGCGGATGACCTCGAACTGCCCGGTCTTCACGGTGAGCTTGTAGAGAAAGACAGCGGCCAGAATGATCCACGAGATCGGCCATAATCCGTAAAGGAACCCGTAACCGGTGGCCGCCAGCGCCTGGGACGCCGGCATTCCATAGACCAGGACGGCAATAATCACCGCCAACGCCACGGTGACGAGCGCAGCAACGTGGCCCTTCATCCGAAGCACGGCGAGCGCAACAAAGAAAAAGACGATCGGAATGACCGCGACGGCGGCCGACAGCCAGAGGCTGCCGCCGAGCGGCGCGTAGACCTGCGTCCAGGTGGGCATGCTGTTTCCTCCCTAAGGCATTGTTAAAGGGCGCCGCTCCTGGCCGGGAACAGGGCGGTGCATTGGGATTGCCGAAAGACGCTGCTTCCAGGGTCGCCGAGACAGGTTGGCGGATCACCAATCGGCCGGAGGTAAGCGGGCAACCGCCTGTGATGCCGGATAAAATGCCTGGTGCATGCCGTCATCGCATCCGCCTCCCTTGCATCGAAACGGTGCACGCGAAAGACACGCCGACTGACGCACAGATCGCTGGCCGTCCCTGTTGTTTTTTTTCGCTTTGCCTCAGGCGCCTGCCTGATGCTTCAGCGATCGCCGATTGTATCAGCGATGCAATGCCTATCAGACAAGCAAAGCTGGGTCAAGTGGTATGAGCGTCTTACCACTTTTCAATGTGACACGATTGGTGCATAGTGAATGCGTCTCGTTACGAACAAGAGGGGCAACCGAAGCCTTTGGAGGCTATTCAACCGTGTCGTGTTACCGTTGCTTGCGGGTCCGGCAGGCTGATGCCGGGGAGAACGCCGAATGACATTCTCGAAGGTCAAACAGGAGCGGCTTTCGGATGCGATCGTCCGTCAGCTGGAGAACCTTATTCTCGAAGGCGTGCTGCGACCAGGCGAGCGCCTGCCGCCGGAGCGGGAGCTGGCGGCCCAACTTCAGGTTTCGCGGCCGTCGGTACGGGAAGCATTGCAGCGGCTGGAAGCGGCCGGGCTGGTTGAGACCCGTCACGGTGGGGGCACCTTCGTGCGCAACGCCTTCGCCGAGACCCTCACCGATCCTTTAGCCGATCTTTTTCAGCGTCACCCCGAGGCGGCGGTCGACTTCGTGGAATTCCGCTACACGCTGGACGGGATCGTCGCCTATTACGCGGCTTTGCGGGGGACCGACGCCGACCGCGAGATCCTGACCCAGCGCTTCCGCGCGATCGAGGCGGTCCATAGCAAAGACGATTTCGTCGAAGAGGCCGACCGCGATGCCGACTTCCACATCGCCATTGCCGAAGCCTCCCACAACATCGTGCTGCTGCACGTGGTCAGAAGTCTTCTCGAATTGCTGCGCAAAGACGTCATCTTCAACCGAAATCTGCTTTATAGCCGCAAGGATGCTCGCGACCTGCTGATGGAGCAGCATCGCAAGATCTACGAATACATCATGAATCGCGACGCCGAGGGCGCCCGCGCGGCGGCACAGGCGCATATGACGCACGTAGAACGCGCGCTGCGCGAAGACCGCCTCAGCGAAGCCCGCTCCGACGTCTCGCGGCGGCGCCTTGCCCGCTGGAGCGCAGGCGATGCCACAGAAAAGAATATGCCGGCCGAAGGATGACGGATCGAAGACCGGTTGCGCCCAGCGGATCCGCGATTTGCAGCTCATCCGGGGCGTAAGCGCTCGGCTCCGTCAAAGGAGCCGGCTTTTTAAAAGCCTTCGCGTTCCAGGCGCTTCCGCTCCAGCTTTCGTGCCCGGCGAACGGCTTCAGCCTTCTCGCGAGCCCGCCGTTCCGATGGCTTCTCATATGAACGACGAAGCTTCATTTCCCGGAAGATACCCTCGCGCTGCATCTTCTTCTTCAGCGCCTTGAGAGCCTGATCGACATTGTTGTCACGGACGATGACTTGCACGGCGGCTTTGCTCTCTCTCCAATTTCCAGAGATGGTTGAGAAGCGGTTATGTATCACACCGCCCCTCCCGTTGGAAGCGCAAGCCACCACACAGCCGCCGGAAAGCAGCTATCTCAACGGACCAAACGCGGCGAAACGCCGCAGGCCGCTGTTCGGCGGCAGGACTTGTCGCGAGGGCACTGGTACACGACATCGGACTCAGCAGCAAGAGGTGCCCGCTTATGGCAATCCTGAAAATTGCGCGCATGGGGCATCCGGTGCTCGGTCGCCGGGCCGACCCGGTGGCTGATCCGACGACCCCGGCGATCGGCCGGCTGCTCGCGGATATGGCCGATACCCTGGCGGATGCGGGGGGTGTCGGATTGGCGGCGCCGCAGGTGCATGTCCCGCTGCGCGTCGTGCTCTTCTGCGTCCCGCAGGCGCGCTGCACCGGCAGCGATGACGCCAATGGGCCGGTGCCCCTCACCTGTCTGATCAACCCGGAGATCGAGCTCCTCGGCGACGAGACCGAGGACGGCTGGGAGGCCTGCCTGTCGGTTCCTGGCTTGACCGGGCTCGTGCCAAGGTTTACCCGGATTCGCTACCGCGGCCTCACACCGGCGGGAGGCGAGCTGATGCGCGAAGCATCCGGCTTCCATGCCCGCGTTGTGCA
Source organism: Rhodospirillales bacterium (assembly GCA_036787145.1). Classification (GTDB taxonomy): domain Bacteria; phylum Pseudomonadota; class Alphaproteobacteria; order Rhodospirillales; family Defluviicoccaceae; genus Defluviicoccus. The sequence goes on along the minus strand of DAIQPV010000014.1, from coordinate 7,093 downwards.
GCACGAATGCGATCATCTTGACGGCGTCCTTTATCCGCGACGCATGCGCGATCTGTCAAACCTGGGGTTTGTCGAGGAGATGCAGCGCGCTCGGGCACAGTAGAACGGAGGTAGGAGAGCGGCATGAGCGGAGCGACCGGAGACCAGGAAAACCCTGAGGCGGCCCCCCTGCCGGGAGCGGGAAAGGCCGGGAGCGACGAAGACGAGGGGCAAACCTGGCAAGCCCGGGAACATCTCCTGCTGGCAACGCTGCCGCATGTGGCGTTCGAGGGATGGAGCCCGACAGCTCTTCGCGCCGGCTGCGCCGATGCCGGGCTTTCGTTTGAAGAGGGCAGCCTGCTGTTTGCCGAGGGCGCCCGCGAGATCATTCCCTTCTGGTCCGAGTGGTCGGACGGGCGGATGCTCGAGATGATCGGGCAGCGGCCGGATTTTGAAGTGCTCCGGCTGCGTGATCGAATCGCCTCGGCCGTCAGGGGACGCATCGAGGTGAACGCACCATGGCGGGAGGCGGTCCGTCGAACCATGTCCTTGACGGCGCTGCCGCAATACACCGCCATCGGTCTGTCCTGCACGTGGCGAACGCTGGATGCCATCTGGTATGCTTGCGGGGATACTGCGACCGACTTCAGCTTCTACAGCAAGCGTGCAACGCTCGGGGCTGTTTACACAGCTACGGTTTTCTACTGGCTCGATGATACCTCAGACGATTTCAGCGATACCTGGGCCTTCCTGGACCGCAGGATCGAAAATCTGATTCGTCTGCCAACGCTGGGGACGCGTGTGCGCAATGCACTCGGCGGGGTGCTATGGCCACTCACGCCGCGCCACCGCCCCACCTCCGGCCGCTGACACGCTTTGCTCACACCTTGAACAGGCGCATCGCAAAGCCGAGGATGCCCGCTCCCGCGGCGAAGGCCATCAATGCGCCAAAAAAGAGCCGGACCAGGCTTTCCGAAGGGTCGGTGCGGGCGAGAAAAAACCAGCTTGCGGCGAAGACGACGGCGGCGAACAGGCTGACGAGGTCCATGCCTTGTCTGGAGATCCGCGGGCAGCCCTTCAGACGGGCGCCGACAGCCGGTCCCGGAGGATGCCGAGCCACTCCAGGCGACCCTCCAGCGTGGCAATGTGGTGGTCCAGCCACTCGGCAAGAAAGCCGACGGCTCCCGACGGATGCCGCCGCAGATCCTGCAGCCGCGCGATCTCCCGCTCGACGGCGGCATACAGCAGCTCCGCCTGTTTCTGCTGCTCGTCCAGTGGCAGCAGATGCAGGAAGCGGAACTTGAGCGCCGTGATCAACGTGTTCAATTCGGTGTTGGATGGCCGCAGATCGGCGACGAGCAGCGCCCGCATTTGAGCGCGACCGGCGTCAGTGATTCGCAGGAGCGCATTCTCATCGCTCCCTTCCGCCGTTTCAACCAGACCCTCGTACTTCAGCAGCTCGACGGAGTGGCCCATGATTTCGGGGGTCGGTCCCACCACCCGACTGATAAAATGACGGATGGCGATAGCGAGATCGCCATACCGCATCGGGGCAAGCGCCAGCGTTCCCAGGGCGCATAGCCGCACAGCTTCCTTTGGCGTCAGTGTGTGATCGGCATACATGACAACGCGACCTCACCCGTCAGAGTCCAATATTGCCCTAAACGCGCGACCAAGTCCAACGACAGCTCACCACGCCCCTTCCCTTGATCCCCCGGAGCGAGGGGCCATTTTTCTTGGAGGGATCGCCGGTTTGCGGCGAAGAAAACTGAAACGAGCGAGGGTAGATGCCTTACGACAAATCCAGGAGCAAGTTGCACGAGGCCGACCACACGACGCGCCATGAGCGGGACTTTCGTGTAACTGCCAGGCGGAACAGGCTGCTGGGAACATGGGCGGCCGGCCTGATGAACCTTAAGGGTGCAGAAGCGGAAGCGTACGCCAAGGAGGTGGTGAGCGCCGATTTCGAGGAACCAGGGGACGAGGACGTCTACCGCAAGGTCCTCGGTGATTTCCAGAAACACGGCGTCGCCGTCTCCCGCGCCGATCCGGAAGCGAAAATGGACGAGGTCACCGCGGAAGCGCGCACTCAACTCGGTGCCCATTAAGGATTGCGCAAGTCGCCGGGGCTGATGCGTGCCGATGCTGGAGGCGCCGCCGTCAGCGACCCTCCCGCCACCAGGCCCCGGCAAAACCGCCTAACGCCACCGCAAGCAAAATGAGCGCCGGGACCAGCGGAATTTCCGCCAGCCCGGTGACAGCATAGGCTTGGTTGCGCCGGACCCCGAGCCAACCGTGACCGGCGGCGGCACGCCCCGGTGTTGTCCTCCGAAGGTCGGGAATCCCATCCCTGATCCAGGAAAGCCCGCCGCCGGTCGCAGCCACCAGCGACGCTAGACGATCCGGTGTTGCACGCAGGTCGGTCAGTTCGGCCGGATTGAGGCGGCCAACCGCGGCCAGCGCGGTATGGGTTCCATCCTCCACCCGCCACAGTCCGGCCTGACGAGCTGCGACTTCGGCGCGGGCGACGCCGTCGGCTGCGGGATCAAGACGGACGGTGGTGGTCGCTCCGGCCGGGTCGGTCACCCTGACCTCCGCCGCCTCCGACGACAAGCTGCGCCGCTGGATATCGAGCCGGCCGCCCTCGATGCGTGCTTCCAGGTGCTCCTCCTCCAGTTCCGGCTCCTTCATCAGCCAGTGTGCGAGCCGCCGCAGCAGCTCAGCCTGAGGGCCGCCACCCTCATAGCCCCGGGCCCAAAGCCAGATCTGGTCGCTCATCAGCTGCGCCACCCGGCCCTCGCCGACCCTGTCGACGATGAGCAGGGGCTGGCCGTCGGCCGCCGTCATCAGCGGCGAGCCGGCATGGGCGTAGCCCTCGACGATGCGGAACCAGCGTCCCCACGTCGGCCCGGAAGCGGCCCCATCGTCCAAATCGGCGTCGCCGGAAGGCCGTTCGCCGGGCAATCCAGACGTCACCGGATGCCGACGCCCGAGATCGCTCACCTGCGGTCGAAACGCCTGTTCGATAACGCGGCTGGTCGGGCTGACGGGGAGAAGCTCCCCTAACGCCGTCCGATACAAGCTCTGCGGCGACGCGAATTCCGGACCCACGGCTACGAGCAACGCGCCGCCCTGGTGAACGTAGTCGGAGAGCCGCTGGTAGTACTGGGTCGGCAGGATTCCCCTCACCACGTAGCGATCGAGCACCACCAGATCGAAATCCTGCAGCTTGGTCTCGAACAGCTCCTGGACCGGGAAGACGATCAGGGACAGTTCCTTGAGCGGCGTCATGTCGTCTTTTTCCGGGGGACGCAGGATGGTGAAGTGAACAAGGTCGACGGCCGGATCGGATTTCAGCAGGTTGCGCCAGGTGCGCTCGCCAGGATGCGGCTGACCGGATATCAGCAGGACCCGCAGTCGATCGCGCACGCCATTGACGACGACAGCCGTCCGGTTGTTCAGATCGGACAGCTCGCCCGCCACCGGCTCGACATCCAGCTCCAGAACCGTCGCGCCGGAGTGCTTGATCGGAAGGTGCACGGTCTCGCTCCGGTTGGTCGCGATCTCCATTGTCCCGGTCGGAACCCCATCGACGCGCAGCAAAACGCGCGCCCGGCCTCCGTCCGTCGCCACGCCCCCCGTGCTCTCAACCCGAAACCCCACCTGCACCTGCCGATCGACCAAACCGAAAGCGGGCGCCTGCTCCACGACAATGCGCCGATCGAATTCCCCGGGCCGGCCGGTCAGCAGCACGTGCAGCGGCGCGGAAAGCCAGGGCACGTTTCCCGCGGGCACGTCGTGCACCTGGCCATCGGTGAAGAGAAACACCCCAGCCAGGCGATCGGACGCGTCGTCCCGCACGGCCTGCTCGATGGCATCGAACGCCCGGGTTTCGCCTGACGGATCGTTTCCGACCCGGATGGTGCGGACCTCCAGATTGTCCAACGCCCCCAACCTGGCCTTCAGCCCGGCCTCCGCCTCACCCGCCGCCGCCATCCGGTCCCCCACTCTCTGGCTGGTCGAGTCGTCGATAACCAGTAAGGCCACATCCGGACGGGTCTGCCGCTGCTCGCTGACGATCCGGGGATCAAGCAGCGCCGCTGCCAGCGCCAGCAGCGACAGGGCGCGGAAGACCCAGCCCCGCGCCCGCTGCACGAGCGCCACGACCAGCAGCACCAGCGCCGGCACCAAGAGAACCGTCAGCAACCATGTCGGCAGCATGGGTTGCAGCACGATGTCGGTGATCATGGCGCCAGGCGTTCCAGGATGGTCGAGAGATGCACCTGATCGGACTTGTAGTTGCCGGTCAGCACGTACATCACCAGATTGACGCCGAAGCGGAAGGCCATCTCCCGCTGCCGCTCGCCACCCGGAACAATCGGAAACAGCGGTCGCTGGTCCTCATCCATGGCCCAGGCAGCCGCCCAGTCGTTGGATCCCGCCACCACGGAGCTGACGCCGTCGTTGACGTGCTCTCCCAGACGCTCGATCCAGACGGGAGCCCCCACCCGGCGGCCCGGCAGGTCCGAAAGCAGATAGTAGGACCGGCGCAGCACGTGATCTTCCGGGACCGGAATGAGCGGCGGCAGATCGAGCACACGGGCGATTTCCTTTAGGCCGGCGCGATCGGCGCCGTCGAGCCGCGCCGGCAGGTCGAACACAATCGTGCCGCCTCCCCGCATGAAATCGGACAGCTTGCGCACAGCAGTCGGCGACAGGGGTCGAAGTCGGTCGGTCAGAGGCCAGTAGAGGAAGGGGTAAAAAGTAAGTTCGTCAGTTTCCGGATCGACCCCAACCGGGCTGTCCAATTCAGCGGCCGTGCGGCGGTTGACGACAGCCCCAAGGCTCCTTAATCCGGCAGCACTGATCTGGTCTACCCGGGGATCGCCGCTGCGCACCCACGCGAGCCGGGTCGAGAGTGCCGCGGCAGCCGCGCTCTCATCGGCGACGACGGTCTGCGCCTGCGCCGCGGTCAGGGGCAACAACGGCGACACCGCCGCCAGCGCCAGCATCAAGGCGGCCTTGCAAGCGCGCGCGGGGGCCCGGCGCGGACGAAGCCGGAACATGCCGCGCATGGCCAGGCTCAAGGCCAGATCGGCAAGGCCGAGCGCAACGGCGATCGTCAGAAGCCACGGTTGCAGGTCCCGCTCAGCGGTCTCGCCGAGCGTCGCCGTGCCCACCCCAGCCGGCAGGTGTCCCAGCGCCGCGAGCTCGCCCACCGTCGGCGCGAGGTTAAGGGCCCGGCGGGCATCCGCCCTGCCGTAGAAGCCGGGCGGGCTGCCGGGGGAGACGCGCGCGTCCAGCAGCCCGGCTCCGATAAGGGCTCGTGTGCCCGGCGGCGGCGCGCCGAGCCTGCCGAAGCCATCGAGCACCTCCAACGGAGGCAGGCTGCCGGCCCCGGAGCTTCCCTCAGCGTTCGCCGCCAGGCCGACAATGCGCCTCAGAATGTCCACGAACAGGCCGGACAACGGCAAATTCGACCACTCCGGATCGGCGGTCGTATGGACGAGCACCAACCACCCCTCGCCCCGGCGCTCCCCGGTGATCAGAGGGGTGCCGTCCTCCAGGCGGGCCCACGTGCGCTCGGCAACATCGAGCGAAGGCTCGGCAACCACCTGCCGGCGAATCTCCACATCAGGAGGCACGGCAAGCCCATGAAGCGGTCCGGCGTCCTCGAAAGCGGCCAGCTTGCCCGCCCCTGCCCACGAAAGCGCACCGCCGATCGTCCGATCGCCAGGCCGTAGCGCCACGGGCAAGAGCGGATCGTCCACGCGGATATCCCGCGCCAGCCGCTCGCCGGCGAAGCGCAGCAGAACGCCCCCCTGTTCTACCCAGCGTTGGATTGCGTCGACCATCGCCGAATCCGGATTGCCCACGTCGGTCAGGACGAGAACCGACAACGGCCGGGCGAGCAGCGTTGTCAGATCGCCACGCCGAACCTCGGCGTACGGTTGCAAGGCGCGCTGCAAATAAAAATGGCCGCCCAGCAACGGTTGATCCCGGTTGCTGCCCTCGTCCAGCAATCCCACCGCACGGCGCTGCCAGCGCTCGTCTACGAGCCAGATCGCCCCGGCGGTACGGGCTCCCTCGATTTCGACCCGAGCGAGGCGTCCCGCCAGCTCGGTCGGCAGGTCCAGGGGCACCTGTGCCCGCCGGTCCCCGGCAGCAAAGCGCCCGGCCTGCGTCGCAAGCGGCTCGCCGTTCTCTCCGATCAGTCGGAGGACGACCGACTTCTCGCCCTCCCCATCCGCCCGGAAAACACTCGCCTTGGGCGCGTCCGCGTCGCGTTCCGGCGGAGCGATCAGCAACGGCAGGCGCTGGGGTGGCGGTTGCAGCACCGTCGGCTGCCCCAGCGCTCGCAGCCGATCGAGCAGAGCCGCGACCGGCTCCGCCCCGTGCGGCTCCGCCAGCCCGTCGCTGATCCAGACGACGGCACCGGGTGGCCAGCGCGCCTCGTTGGCCGCCTCCACCAGCGACGTCACTGCCTGCGGACGGCTGGTTGGCCACGGGGACGGCACCAGGGTCTGCACCGCTTCCCTGGCGCGCGCGGCTGTAAGCAGGGCCGGTCGGGGGGCTTTCACGTCAGGTGCGGCCGGCGCGGTCGGCTGCAGAACGATGCCGCGCCCCTCTCGATCGGCCCGGTCGATCGTTTGCGACAGCGCTGCCATCCGCTGCGACCAGTCCTCTCCCGAGGCCCAGCCGTTGTCGAAGAGGATGTACACCGGTCCGGAGCCGGCCAGCGTCGTGTCTGCGTTCACCAGCGGCCGGGCAATGCCGAGAATCACCGCCGTCACCAGGGCCATGCGCAGGGCAAGCAACCACCACGGCGTCCGAACGGCTGACTCTTCCCGTGAGGAAAGCATCGCCAGGAGACGCAGGGGCGGAAATACAACGCGGCGCGGAGAAGGTGGCGTCACTCTCATCAGCCACCAGAGCGCCGGCAATGCCGCCAGGGCGGCCAGTGCCCACGGGGCGGCAAAGCTCAGAGCGCCTACGCTCAACATCGGATCATCCCGCCGCCAACCGGCTCAAGGTGAGGTACAGAGCAAGCAGCACGGTCTGGGGGGCATGATCGGTGCGATGTGCCCGCATCGTCCAGCCGACGCCCCGGGCG